>DAIMYT010000001.1:0-90053 GCA_036734345.1 Dokdonella sp.
GGCCTGGGCCATTTCCGCCCACGCCTGGGCGCTGATCGTGCTGCAGTTCGGCCTGGCCTTCACCAACATCCGCGGCGTGATCAAGAACCGCGGATCGAGGGCATCAGGCGCATGAATCATTGCCGAAGGCCCACCGTGAAATGCCTCGCTAACCAGACTGCATGCGCCTCGCCGTTAAGCAATCCGGCGGGAAACTGCGCTGCCCGTCGCTGGCTGACTGGCCAGGGCTGCAAGAAGGAGTGACTGCAATGAGCAAGAAGCGCGCACTACGGTTCACGGGCCGGCACTCGGTCTTCGACCGCTTCGCCAGCACGATCACGCGCCTGGCGGGATCGCCCGGGGCATTCACGCTTGCCCTCGGCATCATCATCGGCTGGGCGCTGACCGGACCCTGGCTCCACTACTCGGAGACCTGGCAGCTGGTCATCAATACCGGCACGACCATCATCACCTTCCTCATGGTGTTCCTGATCCAGCAGTCGCAGAACAAGGACAGCATGGCCCTGCACATCAAGCTCAACGAGCTGATCGCCTCGAACAAGCTGGCCAGCAACCGCACCATCGCGGTCGAGGAACTCGACGCGAACGACCTGGAGATGCTGCGTGCCTTCTACTGCAAGCTGGCCGAACTGGCCAAGCAGGAACAGGGGATCAAGCGCAGCCGATCACTCGACGATGCCAGCGAGGTGCATGCCTGGAAATCGGGCAAGGCCGGGCACCTCGAGGTGGAGACGCAGGCGCAGCCAGCGCCCGCAAGCTGAGTACCGCGCGCCTGCGCTCGGAGGGCGCGAACCCGACCGATCGCGGGCAGGCGGAAAAAAGAAGGAGTCGGCCGATAAGCCGGGTTTTGTCGTGGGCAGCCATTCCTCTGGATCCTGCGTCGCCGCAGGATTCAAGCAACCAACCCGGGAGCGACGCGGGCCGCGCCATAGCTCCCCTATTTGGTCTTGCTCCAGGTGGGGTTTGCCGTGCCATGCGGCGTTAGCCCCGCACGCGGTGCGCTCTTACCGCACCGTTTCACCCTTACCACGCGTGTCTGCAGCGACCCGGAAAACCGGATGCGCAGGCACCGTTCGGCGGTTTGTTTTCTGTTGCACTTTCCGTCGACTCGCGCCGCCCAGGCGTTACCTGGCACCTTGCCCTGCGGAGCCCGGACTTTCCTCGCCGTGCCGAAGCACGTCGCGACTGCCTGGCCGACTCCAGCGTGCAGTCTATCCGGTTTCCGTCTCCGCCATCGCCCGCGCCGCGGCACGCGGCGAAATCGCGGTACCTGAGAGGGGAGCGATCCGGTGCTGAACGCCAGGTTGCCGGGCCCCGGCAATCGCAGCGTTTCGTTGAGGCATGCCGTCGGCATCGGCTATGCTGCCGCGCTGCAACGCGCATTGCGCCCGTCACCTTCCTGGCTCCCCTTGATCAACACGCACTCCGAAGTGGTGGAAAAGTCGTTCTGGCGCGCCGTGCTGTTCGCGGTGACCGTGGCTGCGCTGAATTTCGGCCTGTGGGCGTTCCTCAACCGTCCGATGGACGTGCCGGACTGGAGCGGCCGGGTCGAGGGCATGGCGTTCAGCGCCTTCCAGCGCTACCAGGATCCGACCAAGGACCTGTTCCCCAGCGAAACCGAACTGGCCAGCGACATCCGCATGCTGTCCCGGCACACCAAGCGCCTGCGTACCTACTCGTCGGTCGAGAGCCCGCAGATCCCGCGCCTGGCCGCGTTCTACGACATGGAGGTCATGTCCGGGGCCTGGATTGACCGGCGCATGCGCAACAACGAAGCCGAGCTCGAGGCCCTGGTCGCGCTCTCGCGCAAGCACGAGAACATCACCCGCGCGATGGTCGGCAACGAGACCATCCTGCGCGGCGATGTCAGCGTCGACCAGCTGATCAACTACATCGATCGCGCTCGCGCGCAACTGAAGATCCCGGTCTCGACCGCCGAACCGTTCTTTGTCTGGGAGCGCAACCCCAAGCTTGCCGACCACGTCGACTTCATCAGCGTGCACCTGCTGCCATACTGGGAAAAGATCCCGCGCAAGGACGCGATCAACTTCACTCTTGGCCAGTACAACCGGCTCAAGGAACTGTTCCCGGACAAGCCGGTGGTGATCGCCGAAATCGGCTGGCCGTCCAACGGCGACCGCAAGGAATACGCCCAGCCCTCGATCGAGAACGAGGCGCAGTTCCTGCGCGAATGGTTCAACGTGGCCGAGCGCGAGAAGATCGACTACTACGTGATGGAGGCGATCGACCAGCCCTGGAAAGAGGAAATGGGGGGCCGCGCCGAGGCCTACTGGGGCATGTTCAATGCCGCGCGCGAGCCGAAGTTCGCGATGACCGGCAAGGTCACCGAGGATCCGACCTGGCCGATCAAGGCGCTGGCGGCGTCCTTGCTCGCCCTGCTGCCGATGTTCTGGTTCGCCCGCCACTTCATGCGCTTCTACGTGAGCGGCATCCTGTTCTTCCTCGGCCTGATCCAGCTCTCGGCCTCGGTGGTTATCTGGTCGATCAGCGTGCCGCTGGCGTTCTACCTGAGCCCGTTCGACTGGACCATGTTCCTGCTGCTGGTGCCGGCCCAGCTGGCGATCATCTTCGTCCTCCTGATCAACGGCTTCGAGTTCACCGAAGTCCTTTGGCGACCGCGCTGGCTGCGCCACTACGGCCTGCTCGATCCCTCGCCCGCGACCGCGCAGCCGTTCGTGTCGATCCACCTGGCCTGCTGCAACGAGCCGCCGGAGATGGTCATCCTGACCCTTGATTCGCTGGCCGCGCTCGACTATGAAAACTACGAAGTGCTGGTCATCGACAACAATACCCGGCGCGAGGAAGTGTGGAAGCCGGTCGAGGAATATTGCACCCGACTCGGTGCGAGATTCCGCTTCTTCCACCTCAATCCGTGGCCGGGCTTCAAGGCCGGCGCGCTCAATTTCGGCCTCGAGCAGACCGACCCGCGCGCCGAAGTGGTCGCCGTGGTCGACGCCGACTACGTGGTGCGCCGCGACTGGCTCGGCGCGCTGACCGGCCACTTCGCCGATCCGAAGGTGGCGGTCGTGCAATGTCCGCAGGCACACCGCGAATTCGAGGACAACGCATTCCGGCGCATGACCGCCTGGGAATACGACGGCTTCTTCCGCATCGGCATGCACCATCGCAACGAACGCAACGCGATCATCCAGCACGGCACGATGACCATGGTGCGCAAGGACCTGCTGATCGACACCGGCTGCTGGTCGGAGTGGACGATTTGCGAGGATGCCGAGCTCGGCCTGCGCCTGATGCATGCCGGCCACGAACTGGTCTACGTCGACGAACTGATGGGCAAGGGCCTGACCCCGGCCGATTTCACCGCCTACAAGTCGCAGCGCTATCGCTGGGCCTTTGGCGCGATGCAGATCATGAAGGCGCGCTTCGGCTGGATGGTGCGCAAGGACAGTCCGCTCAGCCGCGGCCAGAAATTCCACTTCCTGACCGGCTGGTTCTCGTGGTTCGCCGATGCCCTGCACCTGGTCTTCACCATGATGGCCATCGTCTGGACGATCGGCATGGTCGGCTGGCCGAAATACTTCACGCTGCCGATGGAGTTGTTCCTGATCCCGATCATCGGTTTCATCATCAGCAAGGCGCTGTTCGGCATTGTGCTGTATCGCAAGCGCGTACCGTGCTCGTGGTACGACACGATCATGGCCTCGATCGCCAGCATGGGCCTGAGCCACGCCATCGCGCGCGGCATCTTCCTCGGCCTGTGGAAGAAGAAGGGCGAATTCGTGCGCACGGCCAAGAGCCGGCGCATGAGCAGCAAGCCGAGCGCGTTTTCCTCGGTCCGCGAGGAATTGCTCATGTTCATCGCCCTGGTCGGCTGCGTGATCGGCATGGTCACCTCGAACGGCATCTACTACACCGAGGGCAAGTTGTGGATCGCCATCCTGCTGGCGCAGGCGATCCCTTACGCTTCCGCGCTGATCGGCGCCTGGGTGGCACATCGCAGCAACGATGCGGAAGCGTGAAAGGCGTACCGGCAAGTCACTCCGATTGCAAATTTCCATGTCGCCAACATGAACGGCAGCCGCGCCGATAACATCGCGCTGATGCGCGCCCTGTTATAAAACACATCTGGTTTTCTCCCTGATCCGCGCATGAGCCAACGCCGCTTCCCCGTGCGTCACCTGTTCGCCTTCGCCTTGCTGCCGATGCTGCTTGCGGCGAGCGCCGAAGCGGCGCGCGTCGTCGTGCAGCTCGATGGCCTCGACGGCGAGCTGCGCAACGCGGCGCTGGGCGCCGTCGAGCTGCAGCAGTACGCCGATCGCGAGGTCAGCCGCGCCCAGGTACGGCGCCTGTACCGCCGCGCGGAAGAACAGATTCGCAAGGCCCTGGAACCTTACGGCTACTACAACGTGACCGTCGGCGGCGACCTGGCCAGGGACGGCGAGAACTTCCGCGCCGTGCTCGAGGTGAAGGCCGGGCAGCCTGTCGAGGTCAGCAAGGTCGATATCCGCATCGACGACGAAGCGAGGAAGCTGCGCCCCGTCAAGCTGGCCCTGGCCGCGTTCTCGCCGCGGGAAGGCCAGCGCCTCGATCACGCCAGCTATGAACGCAGCAAGGCCGCGATCCACGCATCGCTGTTCAGCGTCGGCTATCTCGACGCCGAGCTGGTTACCCATCGGGTCGAAGTCGAACGCGCGGCCAATACGGCGACGATCCATCTCGAATGGAAGCTGGGCCGGCGCTACACGTTTGCCGACACCGCGTTTGAAGGCGGCCAGTTCCCCGACGCGTTCATGCAGCGCTTCATCCCCTGGGAGGTCGGCGACTACTACGCGCAGGACAAGCTGCTCGAACTGCAGCAGCGCCTGTTCGACGCCAACTACTTCGCCATCTCGCAGGTACAGCCGGACACCGAAAAGGCCGCCGATGGCAAGGTGCCGATCATGGTCACGCTGGCGCCGGCCAAGCGCACGGTCTACACCGGCGGCGTCTTCATCGGCACCGACACCGGCGTCGGCGTGCGCGGCGGCGTCGAACGGCGCTGGATCAACCTGCGCGGCCACAAGCTCAAGTTCGAGACGATCCTGGCCCAGCGCCTGCGTACACTCTCGACGCTCTACCAGATCCCCCTGCCCGGGCCGAACAACCACAGCCTCAACTTCGGCATCACCTATCGCGACGAGAACACCGACACCAGCGAATCGAAGACGCTGCGCCTGGCCGCCAACGATTCGCGCATCTGGCATGGCTGGACGCGCACGATCGGCCTGCAGTTCCTCACCGGCGATTTCAAGGTTGCCGACCAGAAGGGCAGCACCACCCTGCTCTATCCGGAAATCTCGCTGGCCCGGAAGCGCGCCGACGACTTCAATTTCCCGCGCAAGGGCTGGTCGCTGACTTTGGCCGCGCGGGCCGGCCAGAAGGGCCTGCTGTCGGACACCAGCTTCGCCCAGGTCACCGCCGACGCGAAGTGGATCCACGGCCTCGGCGACAACGGTCGCTTCATCGCGCGCGGATCGGCCGGTTATACCCAGGTCGGCGACTTCGACAAGCTGCCGCCCGAACTGCGCTTCTTCGCCGGCGGCGACCGCTCGATCCGCGGCTACGCGTTCCAGACGGTCGGCCCGCGCATCCTGGTCGACGGCGACTCCAAGGTCATCGGCGGTGACCGCCTGCTCGTCGGCAGCGCCGAGTACGAGTACTACTTCACGCCGAAGTGGGGCGCGGCGGCCTTCGTCGATGCCGGCGACGCGTTCAGCGGCAACAACTTCGACCTCAAGGTCGGCACCGGCCTGGGCCTGCGCTGGCGCTCGCCGGTCGGCCTCGTGCGCGTCGATCTCGGCGTGCCGGTCAGCGATCCCTACGCCAGCGGCGTCGAACTGCACATCGTCATCGGGCCCGACCTGTGAGTGCGCCACGCCAGCCATCGAACGCCCCGAAGCCCGTGCGCAAGCGGCGCGTCGTGCGCGTGTCCGCCTATGTGCTGTCCGCCTTCGTGGTTTTGCTCGCGGCGCTGCTGCTGTGGGCCTTCAACACGCAGGCGGGCGCCGCCTTCGTCCTTGCCCGCGTCGAGGCCGCACTGGACGGCAAGCTGCGCACGGGCGCAATCAGCGGCAGCCTCTCGGGCCCGCTCAAGATCGAGGACCTGCGCTATGTCGATGCGTCCAGCGGCATCGACGCGCGCATCGGGCACCTCGAAGCCGATGTCGCCGTGTTTGCCCTGCTCGAAAAGCGCGTCGAAATCCGCAACCTCGGCGCCAGCGATGTCGACATCGCCATGACCACGGTGGTCGCGCGCCCTGATCAACCCGACAGCGAATTCTCGCTGAGCGCACCGATCGACATCCTCGTCGAGCAACTCGCCGTGCAGCGCGCGAAAATCAGCCGCGATGGCGAAGCGATCCTTGAGGTCGATCGCCTCGACCTGATCGGCGGCTGGGCGCGCAATGGCATCGTGATCCGGCAGCTGTCGCTGCGCTCGCCGGCAGGCCAGGTCGACATGACCGGCTCACTGGCGACCATCGGCGGCTATTCGGGCACGGGCGAGACCCGTTTCGCGTGGCGCGCCGGCGACACGGATCTTGCCGGCACGCTCAGGAGCACGAGCAACGGCAAGCAGGCCCGGTTCGAACTGGCCCTGGACAAGCCGACTGCAGCAACCGCCGTGGCCACCCTCGGACAAACCCGCACGGCGCCATGGACACTGCAACTCGATGTACCGGCTTTCGCGGCGCGTGACCTGCTGCCGGACAGCACGCTCGGCCAGCTCGCGCTGAGCCTGCGCGGCAGGGGCGATCGCGGCCAGGGCAGCATCACCGGCAACGCATCGGTCAACGGCCATCCGGTCGTTCTCGATCCGCTGCGCTACGAACTGCACGACGGCGGGCTGCGCGTGGAATCGCTGCACCTGACCTCGCCCGGCACGAGCGGCGCGTTCGATCTCGATGGCGACATCGATTTTTCCGCGGCGCCTCTGGCGGCCAACCTGAAGGCGCGCTGGGACGGCGTCCTGCTGCCTGCCGATCTGGTCGGCCAGCCGCTGGCCAGCCACGGCACGCTGGCGATCGACGGCAGCATCGAGGCGTTCACTGCCAGCGGCGCGCTCGCCCTCGGCCCGCCCGATGCGCTGGCCGACATCGATGTCGACATCGCCGGCAGCGCCGAGGCGATCACCCTCAACAGTGTCCGTCTCAGGCAGGAAAACGGCGGGCTTGAAGCCAGCGGCACGCTGTCGCTGGAGCCGGCGTTGGGCTGGCAGATCAAGGCGACGGCCAACCGGCTCGATCCGGGCGCCTTCTTCGCCGACTGGCCCGGCGCGATCGACTTCGTCCTCGACACGGCCGGCACGCAGACCGCCAACGGCCCGCAGGCTACCCTGAAACTCGACAAGGTCGGCGGCACGCTGCGCGGCAAGCCACTGGCCGGTTCGGCCAACCTGCGCATGCAGCCGGGCTATGTCGTCGACGGCAAACTGGCCCTGCAATCGGGCGGCAGCCGGCTCGATGTCGAAGGCAGCGGCGGCGGCCAGACCGACGCGAACCTGCGCTTCGAAGTCGCCTCGCTCGGCGACTGGCTGCCGGCATCGGGCGGCAGGGCCACGGGCAAAATCCATGTCGGCGGCAAGTGGCCCGATCTCGATGTCGATGGCGATGTCTCCGCGCGCGAACTGGCCTGGTCGGGCATCCGCGCCGATTCGATGGAACTCGTCGCCAAGGTGAGGAATCTGCAGAAGCCGGCCGGCGCGCTGACCCTCAAGGCAGCCAATGCCTCGCGCGGCGACATCCAGTTCGACAGCCTGTTGCTCGAAGCGGAGGGCAACCAGGCTTCGCATCAACTGAGCCTCGTCGCGACCGGAACACCGCTGGGCATCGAGCTCGGCGCAAGCGGCGGCAGCGAAAAGGGCCGCTGGAACGGACAGCTGAAATCACTGGGACTCAAGCCCTCGGGACGCAACCTGCCGCGTCTCGATCTCGACCGGCCGATGGCGCTGGCCTGGGATGGCAAGCGCTTCGAGGCCAGCGAGAGCTGCCTGGTCGGCAGCGCACAGGCGCGCGAGACTCGCGAGGCCGAGGAAGAAAAGGCCGACGCGCCCAAAGCCGCGCCGCCGGCGACGGTGCGCACGACGGAACAGCCGGCACGGCTCTGCCTGGGTGGCAGCAGCAACATCGATGGCAGCCTGGCGGCGAAATACCGCCTCGAACACCTGCCGCTGCGCCTGCTGCTTCGTCTCGGCGCACCCGATTCCCCGGTACGCCTGCGCGGCGAACTCGGCGGCGAGGGTGAAATCGTCCGCACCGACAAGGGTGCATTAACCGGCAACGCACGCATCGCCTCGGACAAGGGCGAACTGTTCTACAGCGGCGGCGCCAACCAGCCGCTGCTGGGTTACACGGATCTTGCCCTCGACATTCGCCTGGATGGCTCCTCGACCACCGCGCAGGTGCGTGCCGCGCTCGACCACGACGGGCATATCGATGGCCGGCTGAACCTGGCCGCTGGCGAAGGCGGCAGCCAGGCGCTGAGCGGAAACCTCGGCATCGAACTCAACAGCCTCGCCTTCCTCGAACTGCTCAGCAGCGAACTCGGCAACACCCAGGGCCGCCTTGGCGCCGACTACGCCATCGCCGGCACGCTGGCCGCGCCGCGTCTCGACGGCGCGCTCACGCTCACCGGTTTCGCCACCGAAATCCCGCTGGCCGGGCTCAAGTTGCGCGACGGCACGCTGAGCCTGCGCGCCGCCGATGAACGCCGCTACGTGCTCGAAGGTTCGGTGGCATCGGGCACGGGCCGCCTGGCGATTTCCGGCGAGGGCGGGCTCGACCTGGCCGAACCGATGAAGGTGACGCTGAAGGGCGAGAATTTCACCGCGGCCGACATTCCGGCCGCCCGGGTCGTGCTGAGCCCGGATCTCGTGCTCGAACGCAATGCCGATGGCATCCTCGTCACCGGCAAGCTTCTCGTGCCTTCAGCCACCGTCGACCTGGCCAGGCTGCCCGGTGCCGGCGCCGCGTCGGTGTCGCCCGATGTCGTCATTGTCGATGCCGATCAGCCCGAGCCCGGCAAGCCGGTCCCGATCACTGCCCGCGTCACGGTCTCGCTCGGCGACAAGGTCAAGCTCGCCGGCTACGGATTCGATGGCACCCTGAGCGGCGAGTTGCTGGTCAATGAACGCCCGGGACGGGCGACCACCGGCAGCGGCACGCTGAATGCCGGCGGCACCTACAAGGCCTATGGCCAGGACCTCAAGATCGAGACCGGGCGCGTGCTGTTCGCCGGCACCGCGATCGACAATCCCGGCATCGATATCCGCGCGGTGCGCAAGATCCAGGCTGACAACGTCACCGCCGGCCTGCTCGTGCGCGGCACCGCGCAACTGCCTGTGCTGACCGTGTTCGCCGAACCGTCGATGGAGCAATCCGAGGCGCTGTCCTACCTGGTCACCGGCAAGCCGCTGTCCTCGCTGAAGAGTGGCGAGGGCGACATGCTCGGCACCGCCGCGCGCGCGCTGGGTACCGCAGGCGGCGACCTGCTGGCCAAGAGCATCGGCGGCCGGCTCGGCGTCGACGACATCGGCGTGGCCGACAATGGTGCGCTCGGCGGCGCCGCGTTCACGGTCGGCAAGTACCTCTCGCCCAAGCTCTACCTCAGTTACGGGGTCGGCGTGTTCGAGCCGGGCGAGGTCGTCACCCTGCGCTATCTGCTCAACCGGCGCTGGAATTTCGAGGCCCAGAACGCCACCAACGGCAGTCGCGCCGGCTTCAACTACCGCATCGAGAAATAGCCTGCCATCGCCCGTGCGGGGAACCGGCCACGCTTCGAAGTATCATGCGCGGATGGATGAACGCGCCGAATACCTCATACGCCTGCTCGCACTCGAACCGCACGTCGAGGGCGGGCACTACCGACGCATCTATGAATCGACCGGCCGCGTCGCTTATGGCGAGGAGGGACGTCCACGCGCCATGGCGACCTCGATCTACTACCTGCTCGCGAATGGCGAGTTCAGCCGCTGGCACCGCGTCGACGCCGACGAGATCTGGCACTGGTACGAAGGCGATCCGATCGAGATGCAGCGCTTCGACCCTCGCGACCGGCAACTTTCGCGGCACCGGCTGGGTCCGGTCAGCCACGAAAGCGCGCCGGTGTTCGTCGTCCCCGCCGGCTGCTGGCAGGCGGCCCGGCCGCTGGGCCGCTATGCCCTGGTCGGCTGCACCGTAGCGCCGGGCTACGAATGGCGCGGTTTCAGCACGCTCGACGACTCTCCGGCGATCCTCGAGAGCCTGCAGGCCATCGACCCGGAACTGCTGACGCTGCGCTGAGCCGGCCGCCGGCCGCGCGTCGCGAGGGGCGATCCCGAAATGCTGCCGGATTGCATGAGGGGCGCGAAAGCGCGATCGTAAGAAAGTGACTGGCGCAAGCCGGGTGTTCAGCGCGAGTCCAGCCTCAGGATGGCATCACGTCGCCTGTATCTTTTGCGCCGCGCGAGGGTTGCAACAACCTCCCGGGGCAGTTCGCCACAGATCGAATTGCAGACGTCCCACTGTCAGGAGAACCCGATGGCAATCGCAAAGAAAGCTGGCAAGAACAAATCGGCCAGGCCGGCCGCGAAGAAGGCGGTGACGAAGAAAACCGGCAAGTCCGCTGCCGCCAGCAAGCCGGCCACGAAAAAGCCCGTCGCCAGGAAGGCAGCCGCGAGCAAGCCGCTGCGCCCGGCCACCAAGGCTGCTGCAAAAAAGGCGACGACGAAACCGGCGGGGAGCAAGTCGACGAACCGCAAGAAGCCCGCGACCAAGGTCGCTGCGCAGCCGATGAAAAAGCCGGTGGCGAAGAAACCCGCCGCCAGCAAGCCCGCTGCAAAACCCGCCGTGGCGAAGAAACCCGTTGCCGGGAAAGCCCCGGCGCAAAGCGCGAAGGTAGCCAGCACGGCCCAGACAGCGCAAAAGACGCCGACGCCCAGGGACACCTCAAAGACGGCGGCAACATCACCGCCGCGGCAAAAGCCCGCCAGCGCGAAGCCGGCCAGCGGCGAAAGCCGGAAAACGCCGATCACGCCGGAGCAGGCGGCCGAGCAGATGCGCGCCCTGCTCGAAGCCAAACAGGCTCGCGTGAGGCAGGGGCCGACATGGCCGGCAGCCAATGCGCATACCGGCGCGCACGGCACGAGTGCGGGCGATGCCGATGCGGCGTTCCACGAAAACCAGAGTCCCCCGGTGGCTCCCGATTCCAACCTCGGCATCGCCGGCATGCATGGGCGCGGCAATCAGGGCAAGCGCGGACAGAACTGACGCGGCTCGGCCCATCGCCAGGGACGGGGATCGTTGCGCCCCGTCCGCTTGCCGCCCGGAAAACCGTGTTCAGCGTTCGTGGTTGTCGACGACTTCGAGGGCCGCGCCCATGTCGTGTGCGCAGGCCTCCGAAACTTCCAGCGCCCGCTTTATCGCAATGTCGTTGCCGCCGATCACCTTGATCAGGTGGGTCCCGGGACCGGCAACATCGGACAATCCGGCCGAACTTGAATCCGGATCATCCATGTGTGGCATCAGGTCGGCGATTTCCTCGGCTGATTCGATGCCGTCGAGCGACGACACATAGTTGATCAGCGTGCCGGCGTCGTCTTCGCTGGCGGTGAGTCGCATTCGCAGGGTGGGCATGGGCTTCTCCATCGGGGGGCTGCCCCCGAGTAGAACGCACCGCGGCGTAATCGCAGCCAAACGGCCAATCTCCCGGGCAATGCCGCGCTCGCGTCGAGCCCGTCCCTACCAGCGGCCCGCGGCCGCATCGCCGAGCAATCGCTTCAGCGGCGGCAGCCGGTTCGCCGCAGCGAGGGCCAGGCCACGCAAGCCGCCGAGCGGCATGAGGTCCGAGCCGAAGCTGCGCTCGATCAGGTCGAGCCCACGCGCGGCCAGCGTATTCTCGCTGCGCCGCTCGCGTTCGTAGCGGCGCAGCACGTGGGCCGCACCCGGATCGCTGCCACGCTGGCGCGCACGGGCGAGCTGGGCGCCCAGGTTGGCGACGTCGCGCAGGCCGAGATTGAGGCCCTGCCCGGCCAGCGGATGCACGGCATGGGCAGCATCGCCGATCAGCACGCAACGGCCGCAGACATAGCGCTCGGCCAGGCGCATATGCAGCGGAAAGGCGTAGCGGCGCGTCACCGAAGTGATCGCGCCGAGGCGGAAGTCCAGGGCGCACCCGAGCTCGCCTCGAAAGGCATCGTCGTCGAGCGCGAGCAGGCGATCGGCCTCCGCGCTCTGCAACGACCAGACGATCGAGCTGCGTCCGTCCGCGAGCGGCAGGAACGCGAGGGGTCCACCGGGCTGGAAGCGCTGCCAGGCAGTCGCCTCGTGGCCGCGCTCGGTACCGACGTGGGCGACGATCGCGCGCTGGCCGTAATCACGATCGCGCGTGGCGATGCCAAGGCGCTGGCGGATCGGCGAGGCCGCGCCATCGGCGGCGATCAACAGGCGCGCGCGCAGCCGCGTTCCATCGGCGAGGCCGACCGTGACCGCGGCGCCCTCGTTCTCGACCTCGACGACCTCGGCCGGGCACAGCAGGCGCGCAGGATTCCCGCCATCGGCCGGCGCGCCCAATGCCTGCCAAAGGACATGCTGGAGCAGGCGGTTCTCGACGATCCAGCCAAGCGCCGCCTCGCCGCGATCGGCGGCATCGAAATCGAGTTGACCCGGAGCCAGCGCATCCCAGACGCGCATGTACCGGTACGGACTCGCACGCGCCGCGCTCACCGCGTTCCACACGCCGAGGCCGTCGAGCAACCCGACCGAGTCGGCCGCCAGTGCGACCACGCGCGCGTCGACCTCATCGGTGGCCTGCCAGGTCGCAGGCGCGCGCGCTTCGACCAGGGCGACATCGAATCCTGCACCGACCAGGGCCAGGGCCATTGCCGAGCCGGCGACACCGGCCCCGACCACGACGACATCGAGTTCGCCGCGCCGGCTCATCGACTCAGCGCCAGTTCGGAAACATCGCCACGGAAGCCCATGCCGCGCAGGGCTATGCGCCGCTTGAGCGGGGAAATCCGGTCGATCGCGGCCAGTCCGAGCGAACGCAGCACGCGTAATGGCGCGGCATCATTGCCCATCAGGCGCACCAGATCGTCGCTGAAGGCGGTGGTCGCATCGCGGTCGGGCGTGCGCCGCGCGACGTGGCGGGCAAGCAGCGCGGCGCCGCCGGGATCGATCCCGTTGCGCTTCGCTTCGACCAGCAGTTCGGCAAGGGTCAGCGCGTCGCGCAGGCCGAGGTTGAATCCCTGCGCACCGAGCGGATGCACGGTCTGCGCGGCGTTGCCGATGAGCACGACGCGCGGCGCGGTCAGCGTATCGGCGAGCAGGCGCGCCAGCGGATACGGCTTGCGCTGGCCGGGCCGGCTCAGGCGCCCGGCGCGATAGCCGAAGCGCTCGTGCACGAAAGCGAGGAACTGCGCATCGTCGAGGGCGGCCACGCGCCCGACATCGTCGCGCCCGACCGTGAGCACGAGGCCGGCGCGGTTCTGCCCGAGCGGCAGCAGCGCGACCGGCCCGGTATCGGTGAATCGCTCGTAGGCCATGCCGTCCAGCGCACGCCCGGTGGTGACCGTGGTGACGAACGCGCTTTGCGCGTAGTCGGTGCGCTGCGTGCCAATGCCGAAATGCCCGCGCACGAAGGACCCGGTGCCATCCGCACCGACCAGCAGGCGCGTCGACAAATGCCGCTCTCCATCGCCGGCAGTCAAGGTCACGTCAATGTGATCCGCGTCGGCGGAGAGTCCCGTTACCTGGGCCGGCGCGATGCGCTCGAGCGTGCGGCACTCATCGAGCCGGTGCAGCAGGGCATTGCCGAGTTCGCGCGCCGGCAGCACGGCGCCGAACGCCGGCAGCCCCAGCTCGGCAGCATCGAGATGGACGGCGCCAAATTCGCCGCGCCGGCTGATGTGGATGCGCCTGATCGCGGCTGCCTGGCTGTTCGTGTGCGCCCACACGCCGAGCCCCTCGAGGGCATTGATGCTGGCGCGGGCCAGGGCCAGGTTGCGCTCGTCGTAGCTCGGCTGGTCGGCGACGCGCGGCAACGCCGCTTCGATCAGGGCCACGCGAAGGCCGCTGCCCTCGAGCGCAATGGCCAGGCTCGAGCCGACCAGGCCGCCACCCACGATGGCGATGTCATGCATTTCGATCATGCGCCCATGATAAGGGCAAACCTCGCAACGGTCAGAATCAAAACCCCTCAAGCCCCTGTAGGAGCCCCCTTCAGGGGCGATGTTTTTTCTCTCTCGTTGTATCCAACTGAACGGCATCGCCCCTGAAGGGGCCCCTGCAACGCGCTGACCGAAGGATTGCTTCCGCGAGCACCCGTCTCGAAACGTTGGTCAGGGCCTAGCGGGTCGCAGCGGCCTGCGCCGCAGGCTCGTCTTCGAGCAACTGGTTGATCTCGTATACGAAGCGCGGCAGCTGATCCTCGGCATAGCCGATATGGGTGAAGGCAACCCTTCCGCGTTTGTCGACCAGGACCATGTGCGGCAGGCCACCGACACCGTACTGCCCGGCGATGCCGTCCTTGTCGGAGTCCACGGTCATGGTCAGCTGGAAATCCTTCATGCGCCTGCGCATGGCGCGGTACTTGTCGCGATCCTTGTCGGTGTTGATCGCCACGACCTCGATGTTTTCCTTGCCGACGCGCCGCTGCAGGTTTTCGAGTATGGGCAGTTCCTTCAGGCAGTAGCCGCACCAGCTGGCCCAGAAGGTCAGCACGACCACCTTGCCGCGCTGGTCGCTGATCCGGACCTCCTTCCTGTTGGCGTCCACGCCGAGGTAGTCGGGTGCAGGCGTGCCGACCAGCGATTTCGCCTGCGCCATGGAAACCAAAGCGATCAAGACCAGTGTTGTTGCCATCTTTGCAAAGCGCATGGAGCCTGTCTCTGTTGTCGCAGGGAAAGTACCCGGGAACCGCGTGAGCGCCGTCGGGTGCGGTCGAAAGTGCTCTGCCTGGTCTCGGCGGCGACCGTTTCCAGGATGCCGGGCAGTCGGTGCATCTTATTCGTGGAATCGGTCCTGTAACAGCGGTTGGCTCTTGATAAGTGCTGCCGGCCACCTTCGAATCGAGTCTTGTTCGCGCATTGCCAATACCCTTCTTGAGCGCCGGGGCAGAATTCACGTTCCCGATCCACCCGATGTGGCGCACGGCGACGCCGGGCAACTGCCCGCTGCCGACCCATGCGCCGCCCGACTTCGATGCGCTGGTTCCGCCGCACCGGGGATGCGCGGCAGGGAGCCGCCGCACAGTGGTAGTCTGGCCGAACCTTCCTGTCATCGCACAGCATGGATCTCGTCCTCGTCCGACATGGCAGCACCGACGCCGATCCCGGCCTCTGCCTGGGGCATGCCGACCTGCCGCTGTCGGCACGCGGGTTCACCGACATCCAGCAACTGGCAGCGAGCTGGCGCGGGGCGCCGCCGCGCTTCCTGTTCGCCAGCGACCTGCGCCGCGCGCAACAGACCGCGCAGATCTTCGCCGCGGCCTTTGCCATCGAGCCGCTCGCCGACGCGCGCCTGCGCGAGACCGATTTCGGACGCTGGAATGGCCGGCACTGGACTGAAATCGTCAAGGCCGACAGCGCGCGCTACCAGCACTGGCAGGACAACTGGGTGATCCAGGAGGCGCCCGACGGGGAAAGTTTCGCCGACGTCCTGCGCCGCACCGGCGCCTGGCTGGCGGCGCTGACCGGCTCGACCGCGCAAGACGATTGCGTGCTCGGCGTCGCCCACGCCGGCTCGATCCGCGCCCTGCTCTGCCACGCACTCGGCCTGCCGCCCGACCGCGCGCTGGCGATTGCCGTCGACGAGGCGCGCGCCTGTCGCCTGCGCTGCGCGAATGGCCAGTTCGAGGTGCGCTACATGAATGCGACGCGGTTCGAGGGTGATTGAGCGCCCGCCGGTTCGCGGCGTGCAGCACAGCGGGACGGCAAGGCCGCTCCGCGCCGGCCACGCCGGCCGCGGCGAACGCGGCGAACGCGATGCACGCTTCCTGGCGAGGCTTCCCTGCACGGCACGCGAAATGATCCTGCCGATGCACTCGCCTGCACGCGACCTCGCGTGGGTTCCGGGCTAATATAGGGGCTGCGCTATCCCCGGAAAACCTCAAATGACTCTTTCCAAGCCGCAACAAGCAGGCATCCTGGTCGTCCTCGCGCTGGTCATGGCGGGTACGCGCATCAATCATTTCGGTGCATTGCCTGATGCCTCGTGGGCGATATTCTTCGTCGCCGGCTTCTACCTGCGCGGCGCGTTTCGCTGGGCCTTCCCCTTGCTGATGGCGCTGGCGGTGCTGGTCGATTTCCTCGTCATCAACGGCCAGGGCATCAACTTCTGGAGCCACTACTGCGTCTCCGCGGCCTACTGGTTCCTGATCGCCGCCTATGCATCGATGTGGGCCGGCGGCGCCATCCTGCGCGCGCGGGCCAGCGCATTCGACCTGCGCAGCCTGGGCCTGCTCGTACTGACTTTCAGCGGCGCCTTCAGCCTCTGTTTCCTCGTTTCCAACGGCAGCTTCTACTGGCTCAGCGACAGCGTCCCGCTGCGCGGCTTCGACGGCTGGATGGTCAACATGGCCGACTGGTTCCTGCCCTACCTGCGCAGCACGGCCGCCTATGTGTGCATCGCCGCCGCCGCGCATGTCGTTGGCGCGCGCTGGATTCGCATGCTGGCCGGCCAGCCGCATGCCAGCGGGCAACGTGGGTAATCGCCTCTCGAAAATCTATACGCGCACCGGCGACGATGGCAGCACCGGGCTCGGCGATGGGTCGCGCGTCAACAAGGACTCCGCGCGCGTCGGCGCCTACGGCAGCGTCGATGAGCTGAACAGCGCGATCGGCGTCGTCCTCGCCTGCGACGGCGTGGACGCCGTGCGCGAAGTGCTGATCCGCGTGCAGCACGAGTTGTTCAACCTCGGCGGCGAGTTGTGCATTCCCGGCATGGCACTGGTCCACGATGCCGACATCGGCCGCCTCGAGCGCGAGCTCGACGGCTTCAACGAGGGCCTGCCGGCACTGAAGGACTTCATCCTGCCCGGAGGCGGCATGGCCGCGGCGCAATGCCACCTGGCGCGGACCATCGCCCGCCGCGCCGAGCGCGAAGTCGTCGCGCTCTCGCGCGCGGAAGCCGTGCGTGGCGAGGCGATCCGCTACCTCAATCGTCTCTCCGACCTGCTGTTCGTGATGGCCCGGGTGCTCGCGCGCGCCTCCTCGCATGGCGAGGTGCTCTGGCAGCACGAGCGCGTCAAGCGCTAGTCTCTCGAGGCCGCGCACACGCATGAAGGTTGACGTCTACACCCATCCGGCCGGCCTGCTGCACGACACCGGACCCGGCCATCCCGAATCCTCGTCGCGGCTCAAGGCCGTGCTGCAGGCGCTCGATGATCCTGCCTGCGCAACGACCCGGCGCCTGCAGGCACCGCAGGCATCGCGGGCCCAACTGGAGCGCGTGCACGACGCCGCGTTCGTCGACTTCGTGTTCGCCGCTGCGCCGACCGCAGGGCGCGTCCATCTGGATGCGGACACGGTGATGTGCCCCGCTTCGCTCGATGCCGCGCTGCATGCCGCCGGTGCGGTATGCGCAGCGGTCGATGCAGTCCTGGGCGGTCCGCTGCGACGCGCGTTCTGCGCGATGCGACCGCCCGGCCATCACGCCACGCGCAACCACGCCATGGGCTTCTGCCTTTTCAACAACGTCGCCGTGGCCGCGGCACAAGCGCTGGAAGTGCATGGCCTGCAGCGCATCGCCATCGTCGATTTCGACGTCCACCACGGCAATGGCACGGCGGAAATCTTCCACTCCGATGCGCGCGTCATGTACGCATCGAGCCACCAGGCACCGCTGTATCCCGGTACCGGTGCGCGCGGCGAACATGGCGTCGGCAACATCGTCAACGCGCCGCTGCCGGCCGGAGCCGGCTCGAGTGAATTCCGCGAGGCCTTCGAGTCCGTCATCCTGCCGGAACTCGATGCCTTTGCGCCGCAACTGCTGCTCGTATCGGCCGGATTCGACGCACACCGGCTCGATCCGCTGGCCAACCTCAACCTCGATGCGGCCGACTACGCCTGGGTCACCGCGCAGCTTTGCGCATTGGCCGCGCGGCATGCCGGTGGCCGCTTGGTATCGAGCCTGGAGGGGGGCTACAGCCTGAACGCGCTGCGCGAATCGACGATTGCCCACGTCAACGCGCTGGCGGCCGGATGAACCTCCCGGCGCACGCGGGGTTTGCCGACGCCGCGGCGATTGGGCAAGCTAGCGCGTCCCTGCCTCTGGCGAAACCAACGACCGTGTCGCTTTCCCGTAATCCCTTTCCCTGCCGCCGTGCGCTGGCTGCCGCCATCCTGCTGGGTTTTTCGATGGCGTCCTGGGCGGCTGCCGATGGCCCGGCCTGCCCGATCGGCACGCTGGTCTGCAAGAAGCCAGCCCAGGACTGGTCGTTGTGCAAGAAGAACGACCTGCTCGATTTCTACGTGGCCGGCCTGCCCACCGTTGGCGAGCGCAACCAGGCCGACACCGAGGTCAAGGGCCGGCAGAGTCGCTCCGCGGATGGCGAGAACTACATCCTCGAAGGCGATGCCAGCATCCAGCAGCTCGACCAGCTGATCCGCGCGGACCGCTTCACCTACGCGCGCACCTCGACGCAATGGACGGCGCAGGGCGCCGTGCGCTACCAGGATCGCGACATGCTGCTGTCGGCGAGCGACGCCAGCGGAACGACCGAGTCGAGCCAGGCCACCCTCAACAACGTGCGCTACCAGCTGCTGTCCTCGCGCGGCAACGGCAGGGCGGACGTCGCGGTGATGGTGGACAGCGACCACGCCAGGCTGACCAACCCCACCTTCAGCACCTGCCCGCTCGATTCGCCGGGCTGGCAGTTCCGTGCGCAAGACATCGAGCTCGACCAGGCCGCCGGCATCGGCCGCGCCCATGACATGACCTTCCGCATCGGCGACGTGCCGGTGTTCTGGGTGCCGTATGCGACGTTTCCGCTCGACGACCGGCGCCAGTCGGGCTTTCTCTATCCGGAAATCGGCTACAGCAATTCCCGCGGTTTCGAGCTGGCCACGCCCTACTACCTCAACCTCGCGCCGAACTATGACGCCACCGTGACGCCGCGCCTGATGACCCAGCGCGGCCTCATGCTCGGCGGGCAGTTCCGCTACCTGACCGATTCGAGTCGTGGCACGGTGGAACTGGAATGGCTGCCGAACGATCGCGACAGCGACGGCCGGCGCAGTCTGTTCCACTGGGACGACACGACGCGCTTCAACGCGAACTGGGGCGCGGCGGTCGACATCAACAGCGTCTCCGATGACCGCTACTTCGAGGATTTCGGCCGCAGCCTGAATGTCGCTGCGACCACGCTGCTGCCGTCGAGCGCCTACCTGCGCGGCCAGGGCGCCTGGTGGAACGCCAGCGTCGGCGGCGACGAATACCAGATCACCGATCCGACCCTGCCGGGATCGTCCGAGCCCTACCGGCGCCTGCCGCGGGCGACATTCGATGCCGAACATGCGCTGGTTGGCGATCTCGAAGCGGGCGTGCGCTCCGAGTTCGTGTCGTTCTCGAAGAACGACGCGTTCGACGGCCGCCGCCTCGACCTTTATCCGTATCTGGCCTATCCGCTGGAGGCGGCGGCATGGTTCGTCCGCCCCGAGGTCGGCTTCCGCTACACGAGCTACCAGATCGACCGCGATGCCGACAAGTCGCCGCATCGGGGCGTGCCGATCGCCAGCCTCGATGCCGGGCTGCGCTTCGAACGCGCGCTGGATTTCGGCGGCAACGGCTACACCCAGACCCTCGAGCCGCGCATCTACTACCTGCGCGTGCCCTATCGCGACCAGGACAACCTGCCCGTCTTCGATACCCAGGAAGTGCCCTTCAGCTTCGGCCAGCTGTTCCGCAGCAACCGCTTCGTCGGCGCCGACCGGCAGATGGATGCGAACAACCTGACGGTTGCCCTGACCTCGCGCCTGATCGAGGACGCCAGCGGCGCCGAACGCCTCTCGGCGAGCATCGGCCAGATCCGCTATTTCGATGACCAGCGCGTGCAGTTGCCCGGCCAGCCATTGACCGATTATTCGGGCTCGACCTATGTCGGCGAGCTCGACCTGCGCATCAACGACCGCTGGCGGGTCAACCTGCAGAACCAGTGGAATCCGAATACCGATCGCAGCGACCTGTCGGCGGTGGGCCTGCAGAACCGCTTCGGCCGCGAAGGCGTGTTCAACATTTCCTATCGCTATCGCCGCGACCTGCTCGAGCAGGCCGATGCCTCGGTGCTGATCCCGTTCAACGAGACCTGGCGGCTGGTCGGGCGCTGGAACTACTCGTTGCGCGATCGCAAGAGCCTTGAGGCCTTTGCCGGCATCGAACACGACAGCTGCTGCGTGGCCTGGCGCCTGCTGGCACGGCGCTATGTGCACAATATCGACCGCGAGACGACCAAGGCGCTGTATTTCGAGGTCGAGTTCAAGGGCGTCGGTTCGCTCGGCCAGAAGACCGGCGATTTCCTGCGCCGTGCTATTCTGGGCTATCAATAGCGGCTCCTCCGGGGTCCGCTGCCAGACCCCGGAACGCCAGCGCCAGCGGACTTTTTCTTAACGCCCGGGCGCGCGCATCTGCCTACAATCCAGCCCGGCCCCCATTCGGCACCTGCGGAACCTCCATGCGCATGAACAAGCTGCTCTCCTCCCTGACCCTGCTCCTCGTCCTTGTCGCCTCGGTGGCCGAAGCGCAACTGATGCCGACCGAACCACTCGACGGCATCGTCGCGGTCCTCGACGAGGATGTCATCCTGCGCAGCGAACTCGACCGCCAGGTCGGCGCGATCGTCGCCCAGTACGCGAACAATCCGCAGAAGCTGCCGCCGCGCGCCGAACTCGAGCGCCAGGTGCTTGAGCGCATGGTCATGACCAAGCTGCAGGTCGCCCGTGCCGACAGCACCGGCATCAAGATTTCCGACGCCGAAGTCGACCAGACGCTCGGCCAGATCGCCCAGCAGAACCGCATGGACGTTGGCCAGCTGCGCCAGGCCATCGAACGCCAGGGCATGACCTGGAACCAGTTCCGCGCCAATGTCTACGAAGAGTCGCTGGTCCGCCAGTTGCGCCAGCGCGTCGTGCAGAGCCGGGTGCAGGTCAGCGACACCGAAATCGACCTGCTCATCAAGAACGGTGGCGCGAAGCGTGGCGAACTGCATCTCGGCCATATCCTGATCACGCTGCCGGACGGTGCCACGCCGGAGCAGATCGCCGCCGCGCAGGCCAAGGCCGAAGACGTCAGCCGCCAGCTCCGCGACGGCATGGACTTCAACGCGGCCGCCATCCGCTACTCCGATGCGGAGAACGCGCTCGAGGGCGGCGACCTCGGCTGGCGCGGCTACGACGAATTGCCGACGGCGTTCACCGAGATCGCCGACCGCCTGCAGACCGGGGAAGTCGCACCGCCGGTGCGCGGGCCGAACGGCTTCCACATCATCAAGCTGATCGAGAAGCGCGTCCCCAGCGCCGCGCTGGTCACCGAATACCATGCCCGCCACATCCTGATCCGGACCTCGGAAGTCGTGACCTCGGCCCAGGCCGAGAAGACCGTGCGCGAATTGCGCCAGCGCATCCTTGCCGGCGAGGACTTCGCCAAGCTGGCCAAGGAGTACTCCAACGACACCAACAGCGCGAACCTGGGCGGCGACCTCGGCTGGTTCCCGCTGAATGCCTATGGCACCAAGGTGGCCGAGGCCGTTTCCAGTACGCCGAAGGGTTCGATCAGCGAACCGTTCCTGAGCGACGCCGGCTGGCACATCCTCGAGCTGCTCGACACGCGCACCCAGGACAAGACCGCCGAAGCCGAGCGTGAAAAGGCGCGCCAGACCATCGGTGCGCGCAAGGCCGACGAGGAATACGCCAGCTTCCTGCGCCAGTTGCGCTCCGAGGCCTATATCGAGATCCGCCTGCCGGGAGCCGCCGGTGCCGCGGAAAAATCCGGCTGAGGCACGCCGCCCCCGCCTCGCCCTGACCGCCGGCGAGCCTGCCGGCGTCGGCCCGGAACTTGTCGCGGCCCTGGCCCACGAGGATACCGGCGCCGACCTCGTCGTCATCGCCGATGCGCGCCTGATGGCAGAGCGAGCGCGCGCCGTCGGCATCGACATCGACCTCTGCGGCTACTCGTCCGCGCCGCCTTCGTGGCGGCCGGGGCGCATGGCCGTGATCGACACGCCACTGGCGACCGCATCGATACCCGGCAGGCTCGATCCACGCAATGCAAGCTACGTGCTCGCTACCCTGGCCCACGCCGCCGACGGCGCATCAACTGGCGAGTTCGACGCCATCGTCACCGCCCCCGTGCACAAGGGCGTGATCAACGATGCCGGCGTGCGCTTCACCGGGCACACCGAATTCTTCGCCGCGCGCGCCGGGTGCGCGGTGGTCATGATGCTGGTCGCCGATACGCTGCGCGTGGCCCTGGCCACGACCCACCTGCCCCTGTCGGCGGTACCGGCGGCGATCACGCGCGAGGGGTTGCGCCAGTCGCTGCGCATCCTCGACCACGACCTGCGCGCGCGCTTCGGCCTCGGCGTCCCGCGCATCGCCGTGCTCGGCCTCAATCCGCACGCGGGCGAGGACGGCCATCTCGGCCGCGAGGAAATCGAGACGATCTCGCCCGTGCTCGACGGCTTGCGCGCCGAGGGCCTCGACCTGGTCGGACCGCTGCCCGCCGACACCGCGTTCGTGCCGATGCACCTGGCCGGCTACGACGCCGTGTTCGCGATGTACCACGACCAGGGCCTGCCCGTGCTCAAGCACGCCGGCTTCGGCCATGCGGTCAACGTCACCCTCGGCCTGCCCTACGTGCGCACGTCGGTCGATCACGGCACCGCGCTCGATCTCGCCGGCAGCGGCCGCGCCGACGCGGGCAGCCTGCGCGCAGCGACGCGCCTGGCCGCCACCCTGTCGGCCGGCCGGGCCTGATCCGCGACCGGCGACTCAGGCCGCAGCGCCCTTGCGGCGCAGACGCCAGGGATTGAGTTCGAGTACCAGGGCCACCGCCACCAGCACCAGGGCGAATCCGGCCGCGCCGGCCAGGGAAAGGCGCTCGTGCAGGAACAGCGCGCCCCAGATCTGCGCGAACACCGGCACGAGGAAGGTATTGGTCACCGCCTTCTCGCTGCCGATGTCGCTGAGCAGGCGGAAATAGAGCACGTAGGCCAGGCCCGTGCAGACCAGTCCGAGCACGAGCAGCGAGATGACCACGCCGGCTGAAGGCAGCGCAGTCGGAATGTTCCAGAGTCCGAGCGGCAGGATCGCGACGCTGGCGCCGAGCTGGCTGGAGCCGGCCAGCACGAGCGGATTGGTATCCGCGTGGCGCTGGCGGATGTAGAGCGAACTGTAGGCGTACAGCGCGGATGCCGTAAGGCACAACCCGAACGCGACCAGGGTCTGCGTATTCATGCCAAGGCTGCCGTAGCGGGCCAGCACGGCGACGCCGACCAGGCCGACCACGACGCCGATCCGCTTTGACCACGAAGGCCGCGCCCGGAACAGGATCGCCGCCAGCACCACGGTCAGCAGCGGCACGGTCGCGTTGATCACCGCCATGTAGCCGGCCGGCAGGATGCGCGCGGCATAGGCGAAGCAGAGGAACGGTATGGCCGCGCTGATCGTGCCGAGCAGCAACCACGCGCGCCACTGCCGGCGCAGGTCGAGCGAGCGCCCAAGCACGCGCAGCAGGATCACCAGCATGATGGCGGACAAGGCCAGCCGGATCGCCGCCGTGAACGGCGCGCCAACCGCCGGCACGGTGATGCGCTGGAACAGGAACGACGCACCCCAGATCATGCCGAGCAGGAGCAGACGGATCAGCGAGGAGATGGGCATCGGCAAAGTCCGCAACGGGGTACAGGCACACCGGGTGTTCCGCGCCGGGCCTCGGCAGCCGCAGGCCGTGGACCGATACCCGAAAGCCGCGCCGGACGCTTGGGCCGGGCAGCGGCCATCGCCCATTACCGGGGCGATGCAAGGCTGATTGCGGCAAACCAGGGCGGCATGGTACTGCCGCCAGCGCCAATCCGATACGCCCGCGTGCCGGCTTCACGGGCTGCGACGCTGCGCGAGGGCGCCGATTCCGGCATGCTGTGCGTCCGCGACGCCGCACCCGGCGCGCACTGCCCCCGACAATCCCTGCGACCACCGTGACCCGACATTCCGAATCCTTCGCCGACTCCGCGCACGTCACGCGCAAGCGCTTCGGCCAGCATTTCCTGCGCGACGCCGGGATCATTTCGCGCATCGTCCAGGCCGTAGATCCGAAACCGGGCCAGCGCATCATCGAGATCGGTCCGGGCGACGGGGCGATCACGCTGCCGATGTTGCGCAAGGCCGGGCGGCTGACCGTGATCGAGCTCGACCGCGACCTGGTGCCGCGCATCGCGGCGCTGTGTGCCGGCACGGGCGACGTGGAGATCATCAATGCCGACGTGCTCAACGTCGATTTCAGCGCCCTCGCGACTGAAGGCAAGCTGCGCATCGTCGGCAACCTGCCCTACAACATCTCCTCGCCGATCCTGTTCCACTGCATCGACCACCTCGATGCGATCTCGGACATGCATTTCATGCTGCAGAAGGAAGTCGTCGAGCGCATGGCCGCGGCGCCGGGTAGCAAGGTCTATGGACGCCTGAGCGTGATGCTGCAGCTGGCCTGCCGGGTCGAGCCGCTGCTGCCCGTTCCGCCGGAAGCGTTCCGCCCACCGCCAAAGGTCGATTCGGCGGTGGTGCGCCTGCTGCCGCTGCCGCGCGGCGAGCGGCCCATTGCCCATCAGGCGGAAATCGCCCGCCTCGTTCGCGCGGCATTCGGCCAGCGCCGCAAGACACTGTCGAACTCGCTCGATGGCCTGGCCGGCGTGGCCGACATGGAAGCGGTCGGCATCGATCCCCGCAGCCGTGCCGAACAGCTTGCGCCTGCGGCCTTCGTCCGCCTCGCCGTACACCTGGCCGGGCGCTGAACACGGCGACCGGCGATTCCCGACCCCATGCCGCAATGCGCGGGCGAAAGCATCGCTCTTGCCTTGCACAACTTGCCGTGTGCCGGCCACTCCCCGACAATCGAGCCATGACCCCGAAGAAACCCCACGACATTGCCGTCTCGGTCGCCACGCAGTTCATCGACGAACAGTCGAAACCGCAGGACAACCACTACGTGTTCGCCTACACGATCAGGATCCTCAACCGCGGCAGCGTCGGCGCGCGCCTTATCAGTCGCCACTGGGTCATCACTGACGGCAATGGCGACATCCGCGAAGTGCGCGGCGAAGGCGTGGTCGGGGAGCAGCCGCTGATGCGCCCCGGAGAGGGTTACGAATACACCTCCGGCGCGATCCTCGAAACATCGGTCGGCACCATGCAGGGCAGCTATCAGATGCTGGCCGAGGACGGCACGCGGTTCGACGCGGACATTCCTTCCTTCGTCCTCTCCATTCCGCGGACCCTGCACTGATGAGCGGCCGCAAGCAGGTGCCCCGGCGCGTCAGGGAGCCAGCGAACTGACATGGCAGTCTGGGCGATCGGCGACATCCAGGGATGCTACGACGAGCTTGTGCGGCTGATCGACAAGCTCGGCTACGACCCGGCAAGCGATACCCTGTGGTTCTGCGGCGACCTGGTCAACCGCGGCGGCCAGTCGTTGCAGGTGTTGCGCCTGGTCAGGTCGCTCAACGAGCGCACCGTGGTCACGCTCGGCAACCACGACCTGTCCCTGCTGGCGGTCGGTGCCCGCAGCGAACAGGACCAGGCCAAGGTCAATCCCGAACTGCGCGAAATCCTGTTCGCACCGGATCGCGACGAATTGCTCGGCTGGCTGCGCCATCGACCCCTGCTGCACAGCGATCGCAGCCTTGGCACGATGATCGTGCATGCCGGGCTCGCCCCGTCCTGGGACGTGGGCCGCGCCGAGAGTGTCGCCCGCGAGATCGAGGCGCGCCTGCGCAGCGACGATCACGCACGCCTCCTAAAGCAGATGTTCGGCAACAAGCCGGATACCTGGACGCCGCGCCTGCGCGGCATCGAACGCCTGCGCGCCGGCATCAACGTGCTCACGCGCATGCGCTACTGCGATGTTCGTGGTCGCATCGCGTTTTCCGAGAAAGGCACGCCGGGAACTCAGAAGCCGGGCCTCTATCCGTGGTTCGAGGTGCCCGGCCAGTCGCGCCGCGACCTGCGCATCGTCTGCGGACACTGGTCCACGCTCGGTCGCTTCGCCGGCCTCGGCATCTATGCGATCGATACCGGCTGCGTGTGGGGCGGCGCGCTGACCGCCCTGCGCGTCGATGTCGAGGATCCCCAGTTCGTCGTGCTCAAGTCCGACCGGCCGACGCCGCCTGGCAAGTTCGTCGAGTGAAGGGCTTCGCATCGCTGCGCCAGGGGCATTCATGCGCGATGCTCTTCGGCAGTGGTGCAAAAAAGCATCGGGCTTAAAGGCCTCTCCTGCGAGGAGCGCGCGAACAGAAGGCGCGGGCTTTGATGGCGTTCCCCTCGTTGCCGCTTCGATGTTGGCTTTGGCCGCGATGCCTTGACCAGCCGTTCGGCTGTTGAAAGCCGTCACGTGACGAAGGGCATCGGGCATCAATGCCCTTGTATGTTCGACCC
The DNA here is from genome assembly GCA_036734345.1 of Dokdonella sp. Taxonomy (GTDB): domain Bacteria; phylum Pseudomonadota; class Gammaproteobacteria; order Xanthomonadales; family Rhodanobacteraceae; genus Dokdonella. The sequence continues at coordinate 26,633 of DAIMYT010000001.1, forward strand.
CGGCGGCGCAGGAGTTCTGGCTAAGGCGGTTCCATGCGCTGGTAATCGACGAAGCGGAATGCGCTGGCGTGCTTCGCGTCGATCGCGTGGGGCTCGTCGGCGACGATCGTCCATTCCGTTGCATCGAAGCGCGGGAACCAGGTATCCGCCGATGCGGCGACGGTGTCGATCCAGGTCAGGTGCATGCGCTGCGCGCGCGGCAGGGCCAGTGCATAGACTTCGCCGCCGCCGATGACCATGAGGTCGCCGTCGCCGGCCAGCGCCAGCGCGGCATCGAGGGAGTCGACGACGACCTGCCCGGCGAAGGGCGCGACGCCGGCACGCGACAGCACGAGGTTGGCACGGCCGGGCAGCGCGCGGCCGATTGCCAGCGCGGTCTTGCGCCCCATCAGCACGGCCTTGCCCAGGGTCAGGCGCTTGAAGCGGCGCAGGTCGTCGGGCAGGTGCCAGGGCATGGCGCCCTCGCGGCCGATCGCGAAATTGCGATCAAGCGCGGCAATCAGCGCGATCACACCGCCACCGGCGCCTTGATCGCCTTGTCCGCGATGTAGCCTTCGATGGCGATGTCCTCGTAACGGAAATCGAAGATCGAGGAAACCTGCGGATTCAGGCGCAGGGTCGGCAGTGCATGCGGCGTGCGCGTGAGCTGCTCGCGCGCCTGCTCGAAGTGGTTCAGGTACAGGTGCGCGTCGCCCAGGGTATGCACGAAATCGCCGGCCTGGAGTCCGCACACCTGGGCCACCATGTGCGTGAGCAGGGCATAGCTGGCGATATTGAACGGCACGCCGAGGAAGATGTCGCCGGAGCGCTGGTACAACTGGCAGGAGAGCCTGCCGTTGGCGACATGGAACTGGAACATCGTATGGCAGGGTTGCAGCGCCATCTTTTCGAGATCGGCCACGTTCCACGCGCTGACCACGAGGCGGCGCGAATCGGGATTGCGCCGGATCTCCTCGACCAGCCAGCTGATCTGGTCGACCGTGCGTCCGTCCGGACACTGCCACGATCGCCACTGCCTGCCGTAGACCGGTCCCAGATCGCCCTGCGCATCGGCCCACTCGTCCCAGATGCCGACGCCGTTTTCCTTCAGATAGGCGATGTTGGTATCGCCGCGCAGGAACCAGATCAGTTCGTGGATGATCGAGCGCAGGTGCAGCTTCTTGGTCGTTACCAACGGAAACCCGATACCGAGATCAAAGCGCATCTGCCACCCGAAGACGGAATGCGTTCCGGTGCCCGTGCGATCGGATTTCGGCGTGCCGTTCTCCAGCACATGGCGGAGCAGTTCGAGATACTGCTGCATCAGCTGGCCTCCGCTTTAGGCGGGTCGTTCACCACGCGTGGCGCGAGCGTCGGCGCATGCCGCGACATCGCGATCCAGACCAGGCCGAGCACGATCAGCGGCAGCGACAGCACCTGGCCCATGGTCAGCCAGCCCCAGGCGAGATAGCCGAGCTGAGCATCGGGTTCGCGCACGAATTCGACGCTGAAGCGGAACACGCCGTAGAGCAGGGCGAACAGGCCCGATACCAGATAGCGCGGGCGCGGCTTCATCGAAACGATGTAGAGCACGCAGAACAGGACAACGCCTTCGAGGAACATCTGGTAGAGCTGCGAGGGGTGGCGCACCTCGTTGTCGAGCTGGCCGGCAGCGGCCATAGCCTTGAGCTGCTCGATGGTGTGGCCTGCCGTGTCGATGGCACGCGGGAAGATCATGCCCCAGGCCACATCGGTATGCCGGCCCCACAACTCGCCGCCGATGAAATTGCCGAGGCGACCGACGCCGAGGCCGATCGGTACCAGTGGCGCGACGAAATCCATGACGTCGAAGAAGTGCAGGCCATTGCGCCGCGACCACAGCCACATCGCCGCGAATACGCCGATCAGGCCGCCATGGAACGACATGCCACCTTCCCAGATGCGCAACAGCGACAGCGGGTCGTGGATCATCTCGGCTGTTCCGTAGAACAGCATGTAGCCGAGCCGGCCGCCGAGGATCACGCCGATCATGCCGTAGAAGGCGAGGTCGGAGAACGCGGTGGGCCCGACCGGCAGGCGTCCGAACCTGCGCCGGCGTTCACCGAGCACCCAGAATGCGGCGAACGCAATCAGGTACATGATGCCGTACCAGTGCACGGCGAGCGGGCCGATGGAGAACGCGATGGGATCGATGTCTACGAAGTAGTGCATTGGGCTCCGCGTGCGGGGTGCTGGGTGGATTCGGTCCGATGTCCGCGCGACATTATGCCAGCGCCTCAGGCCGGCAGGATGCGCAGGATGAAGCCCTTGAGGTATTCGGTTTCCGGGATCGCCGGGTGGATCGGATGATCGGGCCCCTGCTGCAGGTGCCAGAGCAGTTGCGCCTGGCGGTCGAGGTGGCGCGCGCCCTGCTGCACGCCATCGAGCAGCTGGGCGCGCGGCATGTGGTGCGAACACGAGCAGGTGATCAGGATGCCATCGCGGTTGAGCACCTGCATGCCGAGCTCGTTGAGCCGGCGATAGGCGACGCGCCCTTCGGCGAGGTCCTTCTTGCGCTTGACGAAGGCGGGAGGATCGAGGATGACGACGTCGAAGCGCTCGCGCTGCTCGCGCAGGGCCTTGAGATGATCGAAGGCGTCGGCGCGCACCGCGCTGACGCGGTCGGCCAGGCCGTTGCGCTGCGCGTTGCGCGTGATCGCATCGACCGCCGGTTGCGAGGAATCCACGCAGATCACTTCGCTGGCGCCGAACGCCGCGGCGCGCAATCCCCAGCCGCCGAGGTAACTGAACATGTCGAGGACGCGCTTGCCCTTGACGAGCCCGGCCAGGTGGTCGCGATTGCCGCGCTGGTCGTAGAACCAGCCGGTCTTCTGGCCGCCGACCGGGTCGCACTCGAACTCGAGGCCGGCCTCGCGCACGATCAGCGGGCCGTCGATCGGCTCGCCATGGCCAAGATCCGCGTATTCCGGCAGGTTCTCCATGCTGCGGCTCGCGGCATCGTTCTTCCACCAAAGCTGGCGTGGCTTGAGCACCTTGACGATGGCCGCGGTGATTTCATCCTTGAGCCGCTCCATGCCGGCGGTCGTCGTTTGCGCGACGAGCACGTCGCCGAAGCGGTCGATGGTGAGACCGGGCAGGCCGTCGGATTCACCGAAGACGAGCCGGTACCAGGGTTCGTCGAACAGGCGCTCGCGCAGGGCGAGGGCGACGTTGAGCCGATGCACGAGCAGCGAGCGGTCGAGCATGTGCTCGAGCCCGCGACTGACCAGGCGCGCGCAGATCAGGGAATTCGGGTTGACGTAGCCGACGCCGATCGCCTTGTCGCGGCTGTCGACGATCGCGCAGACCTGGCCCGGCTCGAAACCTGAAAGCGGCGAGCGCTGCACGTCGACTTCGTTGGAAAACACCCACAGGTGCCCGGCGCGCAGCCGCGTATCCTCGCCGCGCTTGAGGTACAGCGCGGGCAGTTGAATCTCGTCAGTCACGGTGGATTTTCCGGTCGGCGTTGCTGGCTGGCCATTCTACGCGGTCGGGACTGCCGTGATCGACCCGAGCCGTGGCCCGGGCGCCGGCAATCAGGCGCTGCGGGAGCGCTTGCGCGCCCACAGGTTCAGGCTTTCGACGCCGATCGAGAAGCCCATGGCGAAGTAGACGTAGCCGCGCGGAATGTGCAATTCGAAGCCGTCGGCGATCAGGACCACGCCGACCAGGATCAGGAACGCGAGCGCCAGCATGCGCAGGGTCGGATGGCGGTCGATGAAATCGCCGACCGGATTGGAGGCAAAGATCATCACCGCCACGGCCAGGATGATCGCCGCGACCATGACGAACACCTCGTTGACCATGCCGATCGCCGTGATCACCGAATCGAGCGAGAAGACGATGTCGATGATGGCGATCTGGATGATGACGAAGGTGAACGAGGCGAACACGTGTCCCTCGGGATCGCCCTCACGCGAGCCCTCGAGTTCCTGGTGGATCTCCATGACTGCCTTGACCATCAGGAACAGCCCGCCACCGACCATGATCAGGTCGCGCAGGGATACCGTCTGGCCGGCAAACTCGAACAGGCCCATGCGGCGGTCGTCGAGTCCCGCCAGGAAGGACAGGAACAGCAGCAGGCCGATGCGGGTCAGGCAGGCCAGGCCGAGACCGACCTTGCGCGCCAGCGGTCGCTGCTGCGGAGCGAGCCTGCTTACGGCGATCGAGACGAAGACGAGGTTGTCCACGCCCAGCACGATTTCGAGCGCGGCCAGGGTGAACAGGGCCAACCAGAAATGGGGATCAACGAAGAGTTCCAGCATGCAACCGGCGCCAGGGTTCAGGAAAAACGCTGCCAGAGCACGAGGCCCCAGCACAGCATGACATTCAGCATCAACAGGAATACCGCCGCCGAGCCCATGTCCTTGGCCCGACCGGCCAGCTCATGGAATTCCGGGCTGACCTTGTCGACCACCGCTTCGACCGCCGAATTGAGCAGTTCGGCCGAGAGCACGAGGACCAGGCTGCCGCACAGCACGGCTTTCTCCAGAGCTCCCTGGCCAAGCCACAACCCGGCCGGGAACAGGACAACGAACAGGTAGCCTTCGAGCCGGAACGAAGCCTCGTGCAACCAGGCAGCCCGCAGGCCCTTGGCCGACCAGACCAGGGCACGGACAATCTGGCGCGGGCCGCGCGGCTCAGTGCTTGGCATCGTGGTTCATGCCGAAGCCGGCTCCAGGGCGATGCATCCGGCGCGCGACTGCCGGTGCCTGCAGCGAATGGCGCGCTTCATGGCGTGGGCTGGCAGCGGGTTTTCGACGGCACGATTGCGCTGGAAGCATCCAACAGTCAGCATGAACGGATCCGCAAGGCTGGAAAATCAGCGCGCTATGATGCCATAAAGCCGCCGTCGACCCTTGTGCGTCGGCGCGCTGGCGGGGGCTGGTGGCCGAGAACTTCCCGGGAGTATCCATGAACCAAAGATTTCTGCTCGCCGTGGCGCTGGTCGCGGCCACCCTGGTAGCCACGGGCCTGCTCGTCCTGGACATCCCGCTGGCGCACTGGATCCATGCGAGCGGATACGAAAACGCCGGGTTCTTCGTCCACGGCCTCGGCCTGCTCGACCAGGTCTTCGGCATCCGCGTCTGGTATTGGCTCGCGGCGGCGGTGTGCATCCCTCTCGGCCTGGCCGGCATGCTGCTGGCCACGCGCACGCGCCTGCCTCGGCAAATCGGGCTGGCCATTTTCAGCGCCGGCGTGGTGCAGGCCGGAACGATCGGCGCGATGATGCTCGGCAAGAACCTGTTCGGTCGCCTGCGTCCGCAGCAGCTGTTCGAATCGGGTGACTGGACGACCATCTGGTTCACCGGTGGCGGTTCGTTTCCGTCCGGCCATGCGTCGTTCTATTTCGGCCTGTTCCTGCCGCTCGCCGCCAGCGCGCCGCGCGCATGGCAACGGACCGTGCTGGTCGCCATCCCGGTGTTCGTCGCTATGGCCCGCCTCGACATGAACCGTCATTTCATTTCCGACGTATCCGCTTCCGCGCTGGTGGCGGCGGCACTGGCCCTGCTCATGGTCGCCCTCGTGCGTCGCTGGCAGCCGGCTTCCTGATCGAAGCGCTTCCTGCGGCACGCAATGCCGGGTCAATCGGCCGTATCCGCCCCGGTTCCCGGCGCCCCGCCTGGCTTGCCGACGCGGTCATGCAAGCGTGCGCCCGCACCGCCAGCGACGGCGTTGTCCGTCCCGGCATGAACGGTTCCATAGCAGTGCCGGACCGCCAACTGAATGAACGCCCGTTCAACGCGCCACTTCGCGCTGCCGCCGTGGCAGGATGTTTGCGCACCTGATGAATCACGATGATTTGTGAAGTTGTGCGCAACCCCGAAGCGAAGGAGGGCCCCATGACCAGGAACAAAGAGACCGCAGACCTCAACGACCTGATCGAAGTACTCAACGACGGCAAGTCCTTTTACGAGGAAGCCGCAAACAAAGTGAAATCCGACCTCGCCAGCGTATTCAAGCGGATGGCCCGGACCAAGGGCGCGATTGCCGCCGATCTCTCCGGCAAGGTCGCCTCGCGCGGCGGCAAGCCAGCCAGCGGAGGCACCTTATCCGGAACCATGCGCAAGCTCTATGCCGAGGCCAGGACCTCGGTCGCCGGGGACAGGGAGGCCGAGTTCGTCAAACAGCTCGAGGAATTCGAGGACAGGATCCTCGAGGCGTTCCGCGAGTCGGTCGAGCATTCCGACGATGCCGGCGTGCGCGAGATCGCGCTGCGCTACCTGCCTGAAGTGACGCGCGACCACAACGACATGCGTGCACTGAAGAAAATCCAGCAGGCCAGCGCCTGATCGACCGAGGTCGCTTGCCGTACCCATCCTGACCGCAACCCCGGTCCCCCGCACAGAAGAGGTAGCACCATGTTGAAGCTTGCCATCATTTTCGCCCTGGTTTCGCTGGTCGCCGGCGCACTGGGTTTCACCGGAATATCCGGCGCCAGCGCCGGCATCGCCAAGATCATCTTCGGGATTTTCCTCGTGCTCCTGCTGCTGGCCCTGCTCGGCCTGATGCTCGGGGTTGCCGCTTTCTAGCGGATTGCGCCTGTTCGGTTTCCCGCGACGCGGGACATCGATGCCCGGCCTGCGTCCAGCGGCCGGGCATCGTCGTTATGGGCGCGGACCATGCAGGCCTTGCCGGCACCGGCGTCGCGTGGCTGGCGGCAGGCGTCTTCGCGGTTGCCAGGCCCTGCTACCATCCGTGATCACCCGCTGGATTTCCGGAACGCCGATGCAGCACCCAGGTCGCACCTGGCCCCACGGTCCACGACAACTGGTCGCGACGCTGGCCTGGTTGCGCATGTGTGCGGTCGCCGGGCAGGCCCTGACCGTGTTGTTCGTGGCCCGCGTGCTGGAGCTCGCGATACCCGTGCCCGCCCTGGCCGCGGGCATCGGAACACTGGCGCTGTTCGGCATGTTCGCCTTCTGGCGGCTGCGCCAGCCGCGCCCGATCGGCGCGATGCAACCGGTGGCGCACATCGCGGTCGACACGCTCGTACTCGGCTACCTGCTCTACCTGACCGGAGGCGCGAGCAATCCGTTCGTGTCGCTGCTGGTCATGCCGATCACGCTCGCAGCCACGGCCCTGCCACTGCGCTCGGTGTCGATGGTCGCCGCGCTGTCGGTCGGTACCTACCTGCTGCTGATGCGCTACCACGTTCCACTGCCGCAGCTGAGCGGCGAAAACTCGCTGCATCCTTTCAGCCTGCACCTGACCGGCATGGCGATCAGCTTTGCCATCACCGCGGGAATGCTCGGCTATTTCATCGCCCGACTTGCGCGTGCCTTGCGCGCGCAACAGGCCGAAGCGGAGCTCGAACGCGAGCGTGCCTTGCGCGACGAGGGCATCCTCGCCATCGCCACCCAGGCCGCGAGCACGGCGCACGAGCTCAATACGCCGTTGTCGACGATGCGCACGCTGCTCGGCGAGCTCGGTCGCGAGCACCATGCCGATGCCGCCCTGAGCGCCGACATCGGTCTGCTGGCCAGCCAGGCGGAACGCTGCCGCGACATCCTGCGCGAGCTGGTCAAGGTCGGCAGCAGCCAGCTGGCCGGTTCCGCCGAATGGATCAGCGTATCCGCCCTTGCCGATTCGACGCGCGATGCATTCGGCCTGCTGCGCCCGGAAATCGAGGTCGGCTTTTCGATCGACGAAAACGTGGCCAACCGCCGCATCGCAGTGGTTCCGGCTCTGCATCACGCCATCATCAATCTGCTCAACAACGCCGCCGATGCCTCGCTCGCCAATGGCGACGCGCGCGTCGAGCTCGCCATCGACGGCAACGACGAGGTGCTGGAACTCGACGTGCGCGACTACGGCAGGGGCATGTCCGCCGGCGTCCGGCCGACCGCCGGACTGCGCTTCGAGACGACCAAGCACGATGGCCTGGGGCTGTGTCTCGCCCCCGCCAACGCAACGGCCGAACGCTTGGGCGGAACGCTGATCGCGCGCACCGCCGATGGCGGCGGCACGCTGCAGCGTTTGCGTCTACCACTCGCTACGCTGGACAATCCGCACCATGAGCACTGAAACCACTGGCCGCGTACTGCTCGTCGACGACGATGCGATCTTTGTCCACGTCCTCACGCGCGCCCTGACCGCGCGCGGATTCGAGGTCGCCGGGGCCAACAACGGCAACGAGGCGCTGGCCCGCTGTGCGGATTTCCAGCCCCGATACATCGTGCTCGACCTGAAGCTCGGCGCGGAGAGCGGCCTGGCCCTGATCCCGAAACTGATCGCGGCCCGGCCCGGCGTGCGCGTCCTGTTGCTGACCGGCTACGCCTCGATCGCCACCGCGGTGGAAGCGATCAAGCGCGGCGCGCATGACTACCTGGCCAAGCCCGTCGATGCCGACCAGGTCGTTCAGGCCCTGCTCGGCCAGCCCTCGGCGCAGCCGACGCCCAGCGGCCAGCTGCCCGATGCGCCGCCGCCGCTGAAGCGTCTCGAGTGGGAGCACATCCAGCGCGTGCTCAACGAATGCGACGGCAACATTTCGGAGGCGGCACGCCGCCTCGGCCTGCACCGCCGCACCCTGCAACGCAAGCTGGCCAAGCGTCCCGTGCGCGAAACGCCGCCGCGTTGAATCCTGCGGTCCGCGTGTTGCCGCAGTCGCCGCGGCCAACCCGGCTGGCAAACTCCTAGGGTTTCAGGGCCTTTTCGAGGACCGGCCAGACGTTTTCGAGCACCCTCGGCTGCGCGGCCGCGGTCGGATGCAGGCCATCGCCCTGCATCAGTAGCGGGTCAAGGGCGACGCCCTCGAGCAGGAACGGGACCAATGGCAGGTTGAATTCGGCGGCGAGGTCCCGATACATGTTACGCAGGCCGTCGCGATATTGCGGTCCGTAGTTGGTCGGAATCTCGATGCCGACCAGCATTACGCGCACGCCAGCCTTGCGCGTGGCTTCGATGATGCGGGTCAGGTTGGCGCGCGGCACGCCGAGCGGCAAGCCGCGCAAGGCATCGTTGGCACCGAGCTCGACGACGACGATGGCGGGCCTGTGATCGGCCAGCAGCTTGTCCAGGCGCGCCAGGCCACCAGAGGTCGTTTCACCGCTGATGGAGGCATTGACGACGTCGCGAACGGGTTTGGCGTGCTGCAGGCGCTCACGCAGCAGGCTGACCCAGCCCGATTCAGGGCGGATGCCGTAGGCTGCCGACAGCGAGTCGCCGAGCACGAGCACCGGGCCCGGCGAAGACGCTGCCTGCAACGCGGACGATGACAGCAGGACAATCAGAACCAGAAGGGCAATACGCGACATGACGATCGAATCCGCAGCGGTACTCAGTGCCGAGAAGCTTAGCAAAGCCGTCGACGGGCCCGATGGCCGGCTGACCATTCTCGAGGAAGTGAGCCTGAGCGTCGACCGCGGCGCGAGCCTCGCCATCGTCGGTGCCTCGGGTTCCGGCAAGACCACCCTGCTCGGCCTGCTCGCCGGACTCGACCGCCCGAGCAGCGGCACGGTGGTGCTGGCCGGACAGCCGCTCGATTCCCTCGACGAGGAAGCGCGGGCGCGCGTGCGCCGGCGCATGGTCGGCTTCGTGTTCCAGTCCTTCCACTTGCTCCCGGCCCTTAACGCCGAGGAAAACGTGATGCTGCCGCTCGAGCTCGAAGGCCGCGACGACGCGCGCGAGCGCGCAGCCAGCGTGCTTGCCGACGTCGGCCTCGGCAAGCGCCTGCACCACTACCCGCATCAGCTTTCCGGCGGCGAGCAGCAGCGCGTCGCCCTGGCCCGCGCGTTCGTGCACGGACCGAAGCTGCTGTTCGCCGACGAGCCGACCGGCAACCTCGACCAGCGCACCGGCGCCGCCGTCAGCGACCTGCTGTTCGCGCTCAATCGCGAACACGAGACCACCCTGATCCTGGTCAGCCACGACCTCGGCCTGGCCTCGCGCTGCGCACGCACGTTGCGCCTGCGCGATGGTCGCGTGGTCGAGGACGACGCATGAAGCCGCTGAGCTTTGCCGCGCGCAGCCTGCGCCGCGAATTCGGCCACGGCGAGCTGGCGACCCTGGCCGCTGCCCTCGTGCTTGCCGTGGCTGCGCTGGCCGCGGTCGGTACCCTGGCCAGCCGCGTCGAGAGCGCCATCCTCGCCTCGGCTTCCGAATTGCTCGGCGGCGATCTCGGCGTCAGTGCACGGCGCAGCGCCCTGCCCGATGCATTCTCGACGCAAGCGACGCAACTCGGCCTCGCCAGCAGCCGCAGCGTCGAGTTTTCCAGCGTGGTTTTCGCCGGGGAGAAAAGCCAGTTCAGCGAAGTGCGCGCGGTCGATCCGACGTTCCCGCTGCGAGGCAAGCTGGTCGTCGCCGATGCCGGGGGCCGCCAGCGCGCGGCGCAGGCGCCGGCGACCGGCCAGGTCTACGCCGATCGCGCCGTGCTCACCGCGCTCGGCGGCAAGGTCGGCGGCACCCTGCAGCTCGGCGGTCGCGACCTCGCCATCGCCGGCGAAATCATCGCCGCGCCCGGGGGCTCGGTATTCCAGTTCGCCCCCACGGTCCTGATGAATCGCGACGATGCGGAATCCAGCGGATTGCTCGGCATCGGCAGCCGCGCGACCTATCGGGTGCTGGTTGCCGGCGACGCGGCGGCGATCGCGCGCTACGCCGACTGGGCGAAAGCGAACCTGCCGGCCGAGGCGCGCCTGACCACGGTCGCCGATGCCCAGTCCAACCTGCGCACCTCGTTCGAGCGCGGCGAAAATTTCCTGCGCCTGGCGGCCCTGCTCGCCGCCCTGCTGGCCGGCATCGCGGTGGCGCTCGCCGCGCAGCGCTTCGCCCGGCGCAAGACCGAGGAAGTCGCCCTGCTGCGTTGCCTCGGCGCCAGCCGTGGCGAGATCGTGCTGGCCCTGGGCCTGGAGCTGGTCCTGCTGGCGCTGCCCGCCTGCCTGGTCGGCGCACTGCTCGGCATCGGCATGCAGCAGCTCGCCTTTCTGTTTGCCAGCCAGTTGCTCGGCGGCGCAACGCCGGCCTTGCCGCTGGCTCCGGCGGCGTCGGCCTTCGCCATTGGCCTGGCCGTGCTGTTCGGATTCGCACTGCCCCCGCTGCTGCGCCTGCGCGATGTCGAGCCGATGCGCGTATTCCGGCGCGACCTGCAGACGCGCCTGCGCCGGTTCGACGCGCTGTACCTGCTGCCGTTCGCTGTCGGCGGCCTGCTGATCCTGCTCGAGAGCGGCTCCTCGCAACTGGCCGGCGTGCTCGCCGCGGGCCTGGCCGGGGTGGCACTGGCGACCCTGGTACTCACCCTGCTCCTGCTCAAGGGATTGCGCGCCGGTTCGCGCAGGCTGCCGGGGGCGCTGCGCTTCGGACTGGCCAACCTGAGCCGGCGCCGCACGCTGACCCTGATCCAGGTCGGTGCCCTGGCCCTGAGCCTGACCGCCCTCGACCTGCTCGCCGTGATCGGTCCGTCCCTGCTCGACCGCTGGCGCGCCGACCTGCCGTCGGACACGCCGAACTATTTCGTGCTCAACCTGCAGGGCGACCAGCGTGCCGGTTTCGAGCGCCAGCTCGATGCCCTGGGTGCGCGCAACCTGAGCCTGCTTCCGCTGGCCGCCGGCAAGCTGGTGGCCATCAACGGCAAGCCCTTGCGCGCAGCCGACTATGCCGAGGACTCGCGTGCCGGCAACTGGATCGAAGGCGAAGTGAGGGTCTCCTGGAGCGCCGAACTGCCGCCGTCGAACCGTGTCATCGAGGGCCGCTGGCCCGCGGCCGATCCCGCCAGCGCGCAGTTGTCGGTGGACAAGGGCTGGTTCGAGATGTTCCGGCTCAAGCTCGGCGACACCATGACGCTGCGCTTCGGCGACAGCGAAGTCAGCGCCACGGTCAGCAGCGTGCGCGAAATCGACTGGGACTCCTTTCGCGTCAACTTCTTCATGATGCTCGATCCGGCCCACGGGGAAAGCCTGCCGCACAGCCTGATTTCCAGCTTCCACCTGCCGCCCGGCGATGCCGGCCTGGCCACGCTGTCGCGCGAGATGCCCAACCTCTCGCTGATCGACGTCAATTCGATCCTCGATCGCGTGCGCGACATCATCGGACGGGTTTCCTCGGCGGTGACCTGGGTGCTCGGTTTCAGCCTGGCTGCGGGCATCCTCGTGCTGCTCGCCGCGCTGTCCGCGACGGCCGAGGAACGTCGCTTCGAAATCGCCCTGCTGCGCACCCTGGGCGCCGATTACCGGCAATTGAACGCGGTCGTCCTCGGCGAATTCGCCGCGCTCGGCCTGCTCGCCGGCGTGGTCGCCGCGGCGGGCGCGGCGGCCACGGGCATCGCCCTCGCCCGCAACGTCTTCCGCATGACCGACTACTGGCCGCCCCTGCCCACGCTGGCCGGCGTCGCGCTGGCGTCCGCGCTGGTGGTGATGCTGGCCGGACTGGCCGGCACGCGGCGCATAGCGCGCACGCCACCGATGCTGGTACTGCGTCACGGTACCTGAGCCGAGGCCGTCCGCAGTGCTTGCGTGCCACGTCGCCGGACGGCTATCGTGAAGCCAATGAGCGCAAATGAAAAACGCCGCTTTCCGCGCCTGCCGATTTTCTCGGCGGCGCTGATCACGCATGCAGGCAATGGCTGGCTCACCGAGGTCCGCGACCTGTCCCAGGGCGGTGCCCGCCTGGCACGACCGCCACACTGGAGTTCCAACAGCGCCGTCGACTGCCGGGTCTACTTCATATTCGACCAGGAGACCGTCATCGCGGTCGATGCACGCTGCGTGCGCGAAGGCGTCGAGGATCTCGGCTTCGAATTCATGCCGGGACAGGAAAGCAGCATCGAAGGACTGCTCTACGAATCGCGCTTCCTCGGCAAGGACGAGCCCTGAGCCGGGGACAGTCGCCGCCCCGCTGACGGGCGGCAACGCGGCGACCGGGGTGGCAGAATTCCCGTCGCCCCGATTTCCGTCCCTGCCCTGTCGCGGAGTCCTTCATCATGTGGAACGCAATCGCCCCGGTGGTGTTGCTGGTCGGCTCGAATGTCTTCATGACGTTTGCCTGGTACGGACACCTGCGTTACACGCGCAGCCCGCTGATGCTGGTGATCCTCGCCAGCTGGGGCATCGCCTTCTTCGAGTACTGCCTGCAGGTGCCCGCCAACCGGATCGGCTACGCCGTCTACAGCCCCGCGCAGCTGAAAACGATCCAGGAAATCATCACCCTGGTCGTCTTCATGGTCTTCTCGGTGTTCTGGCTGGGTGCCGCAGTCCGCTGGAACCATCTGGTCGGATTCGGCCTGATCGTCGCCGCGGCCTTCTTCATCTTCCTCGACTGACCCGCGACGCCACTCTGCCGCTCAGCGGCGGTCGCGCCGGTATTGCCGCCAGGCATGGACGGGCGCGAGCAGGGCGAAATGGGTCCAGATGCCGCACAGCACCAGGATACGCAGGAAAGGATTGCGTGCCGCCGGATCGAACTTGGCGAAGTAGCGCCACATGCCGCGATGCTTGTGGCGGGACACGAACAGCGGCCGGCGAAAACTCGAGCTGCCCTGTTCATGACGCACGGTGACCGCGGGCAGGTAGAGCACGCTGCGACCCGCATCACGCACGCGCCGGCACAGGTCGAGGTCTTCGCAATGCAGGAAGTAGGCCTCGTCGAAGCCACCGACGGCATCGAAGCTGTCGCGTGGCAGGAACAGGCAGGCGCCGGAAACCGCATCGACAGGCTCGGCCTGGCCACCCGCCTCCGCGGCCTCCAGCTCGACGCCAGCCAGGGCAGGCCAGCGTCGGCCGAAGTGCTGCAAGCCGCTGAACGTGTTGAAGGCGCGCCTGAGGGTTGGATCGCGCCGGCGGTTGGCCCGCTCGACTTCGCCATGCGCGCCGACGACGCGCACGCCGAGCAGCCCGGCATGCGCATTGCTGGCGGCAGCCTCGCGCAGCGCGGCGATTGCATCGGCCCCGATCAGGCAATCCGGATTGAGGAACAGCAGGGCATCGCCACGGGCGAGCGCGGCACCGCGGTTGCAGGCGGGACCGAACCCGGTGTTGTCGGGATTGCGCACGATGCGCAGGCGCCCGTCGCCGCCGAAGCGCTCGCCGATTTCCCCGATCTGTCCATCCTGCGAATCGTTGTCGACGACGATCAGTTCGATCGGCGAACTGGATGCGAGCACGCACTTGACGCACTCCACGGCCAGCGCCCCGCTGTTGGCGGTAACCACGACGACACTGGTCAGGCCAGGCTCGAGTGGTCGAGTCACGGGCCGGTTCCGCTCGTCAAAGCCCGCTGATCAGTCGATCGCCCTGCTCGCGTGCGGCGTTCCACAAAGCGGGCCAGTGACGCCAGGCCTGGGCCATGTCATCGAGTTCCGCGCGGGCGGCCTCGGCACAGGCCGGCGCATCGAAATCCTCGGGCCAGTCGCCGAGCCGCGGTGCGCCCTGCCTGAGCAGGGCATTGCCGTTGTTGCGCACGATCTCGCGCACGTCGGCCTGCCAGTAGACCGGCGCATCGGCCAGCAGTTCGAACTGGTTCTGCAGGCGCTCGACGACATCGGCGCGAACGAAGCCGAGGTATTCCTGCAGCGAACCGGCCAGCGTCGCGGCATCGGCGGCGGCGAGATCGGCCGTGACTTCGCCGAGCAGCGCGAGCCGGCGGCCCGGATCGCTTGCCTTCGCCACGCCGACCTGGTTGGTCACATAATCGCGCAGGAAGTGATTGAAGCGTGGCGTGTGCGGGGCCATCGTCACTTCCGAGCGTTTGCGCATCGATTCCTGGGCATGCCCGATCGCGGTCGGCAGGTGCATGACCAGCGAGCCCGGGTGGCAATACTGGGTCGCGGCACTGGCCAGTCCGTCCTCGCCGCGACCATCCGGATTCGTGCACGGCAGCAATTCCCGGTTGTCGAACAGGAACGGCAGGAAGAAGGCATGCGTGGCCGGCTTGGCCCGCAGCCAGCCGTACCAGAGGCTCTGGGCCTCGATATTGCGCAGGTAGGCCTCGCGATCAGCCCAGAATTCCGCGCGACTGGCGGCATCGAGCTGGTACAGCCAGAGCGCGCTCTCCGTCCCGGAACTGCCGCTCGTGCCATTCAGCGTGGACAGGATGCGGGCATCGCCGCGCAGGTGTTCGAGGCGTCCGAGGTTGATGCCGCGCAGGCTCTCGCGGTCGATGCGGTAGTCCTCGCGCGCGATGGCGGCGCCAAGGCGGTCGCCGCAGATGGCCACGTGGGCCTCGAACGGATCCTGCGCCTCTTCCTCGCCGGCCTCGAGGGCATCGTCGAGGCGGCGGTAGAAACGTGCGGAAGCCGCAGCCGCCGGGTTCGGCTCCAGCCCCGGACGCGCGTCGGCGTGGCGGCGCAGCGGAAAGCGGAAATCCTCGTCGAGCATGGCGAACATGCGTCCCGCGGACATCAGCAGGGCGAGATTCCACGATCGACCGCCACCGGCACGGCGCGTGCGCGGGCCGCGGTCGAGCAGCCACTCGATGCTCGCGGCTGCCTGCGGCACGGCCTTGGCCAGGCGCTGGCGCAGCCTGGCGCGCTCGGCCGGACCGACGTAGCTCACCGGATTGCCGACCGCGCGGGCGAATTCGCGCAGCAGGTCGCGATTCATGTCGCGGTTCTTTTCCTCGACGGAATCGTCGAGCAGCACGATGTGGCGGGCGACGCGGAACCTGCGCTCGTAGTTGGCCAGCGAATCGAGCAGGCGGCGCAATTGCTCCGGCCGGTCGCAGGCGCGGATGTAGATCGCATGCAGGCTTCGTGGCTCGCTCTCCGGCGCGCGCTCGAGCCGCGCCAGGTAATCGCGATCGGAAATCAGCAGGCCGGTCGAGGCAAGCCCTTCAAGGCCCTTGCGGATGCGATCGTGCTGGGTCAGCCCGGGCACCACGGCGGCGACTCGCGCGACATGCTCATCGATGCTGCGGAACTCGCGGCACTGGTCCAGCGATTGCAGGACGTGGTGGCTGAGCACGTGGCGCTCGCCCGAGTCCCTGGCGATGAAGGCGTATTCCTCGCTGGAGAGCGGCGCGACCATGGCGTCGATGGCGGCATACAGCGGCGCGTCCGCGGCCGGACGCGGCCCGCGTGGCGCGGGATTCATGCTGCCGTAGTTGATCTGGAATTCGGGTGTCGTAGTCATCGGTTTGCCGGTTTTGTCATCGGCGCAGCCAGCGCAGCCATCGGGGCAGCGCCTGGGTTGCGGTGGAGTTGCGCAGCCGGTCGATCTCGGCTTCGAGTTCGGCGATGCGTGCGCCGGCGCTCATGTTCCTGCGAACTTCGCCATTGTAATGCGTGTAGACCGATTCCTCGCGGTCACCAAACCAGGCACTTGCCGGCAGCGTCGCCGGCAGCGGTCTGCGCGAGCACGCCGCCACGTAGTAGAGCGGCGCGTAGTCGAACCCGGCCTGGATGCCCGAGCCGCCTGCTGCCGCGGTCGATACCGCGCTGCCGCTGCCGGCACCGTCCAGGGACCAGAGCGCCGACTGGAACAGCAGCTTCTGGCCATACAGGCGAATCTCGGGGAAATGCGCGCCGAGCAGTTCGAGCAATTCCTCGCGATAGAGCTCGCGCACGTGGAACTCGTTGCGGAAGCCCGCGATGTCGCTGTAGGTGCGCTTGTCGGGCGAGGAAATCAGCAGCACGCCGTCCTCGGCGAGGACGCGCGCGAAGCCGGCCACGAGTTCCTGCTGGGCGGCCAGGTGCTCGAGGGTCTCGAAGGAGACCACCACGTCGAAATGTCGATCGGGAAAGTCCAGCCGGGTGGCATCGGCGTTCAGGTAGGTGAGGTTTTCCCTGCCTGCGTATCGGGCCCGCGCGTGCGCAATCGAGCCTTCGGAGATGTCCACGCCGGTGACTTCGGCGGCGACGCCGGCAAGCAGGTTGGATCCGTAGCCTTCGCCACAGGCGGCATCGAGCACCCGTTTGCCCTGGCACAGCGGCAGCGCGAACGCGTAGCGATGCCAGTGCTCGTACCAGATCTCGCGCACGCATTCGGGCGTGAAGCGTTCACCGGTGAAATCCAGCTTGCCGCCCTGCTCAGCCATGGCGATCGCCTCCCGGGTGGGTCCATCGGTGTGGCAGCCGGACCAGGCCGAATTCGCGCGATTCGCCACGCACGCTGAGCCCGCGCTCGACGGTGTCGAACAGCCGCACGCCCTCGGTATCCATGACATGGGCGCGCAGGTTGTAGCTGCCGGGAAGCAGGCCCAATGCGCTGAACTCCACTTCCGCCACGTAGCGTCCGGCCGAATCGTGCTGCAGCTCGATGCCATCCATCTCCGAGCTGATCCCGTAGACCGGGGTGCCGTCGGCGCGTGCGATGCCGAACATGACCACGGGAGCACGATCCTCGCGCGAATTGATGACCGCGCGCAGTCGCAGGTCCTGGCCGAACGGCGCGACGAGCGCGAGCTGGCCGCCCTCGCCATTGATCTCGAAGCCGTCGACCTCGAACTCGAGCCCCGATCGCGTCGCCGCGCGCGGCGCATCCGCCGCCTGCTTGCGTTCATGCCAGGCCAGGTAGGCCTGGGTGACCTCGAACACGTCGCCGGATTGCATCGATGTGCCATGGCTCAGCCAGAGCGCGCGACGGCAAAGCTTCTGGGCGTGGTACATGCTGTGCGACACGAGCAGCAGGGTTCCGCCCTCGGCAAGGTACTGCTCCATCCAGCGCACGCATTTCTTCTGGAAGGATTCGTCGCCTACGGCCAGTACCTCGTCGGTGATCAGCAGGTCGGGCCTGAGCGAGGCAATGATGGCGAATCCGAGGCGCACCACCATGCCGGACGAATAGTGCTTGACCGGCTCGTCGATGTAGGGGCCGATATCGGCGAAATCGACGATGTCGGGCATCCGCGACTCGAGCTCGTCACTGCCCAGTCCATACAGCGCACCGGCCATCGCTACATTGTGGCGACCGCTGTATTCGGGATGGAAGCCGGCGCCGAGCTCGAGCAGGGCGCCAACCTTGCCATGCACCTGGACCGTGCCGGTCGTCGGCGTCAGGACTCCGGTGACCAGCTTCAGCAAGGTCGACTTGCCGGCCCCGTTCTCGCCGACGATCGCGACCGACTCGCCGCGCCTGACGCTCAGGTTGACGTCGCGCAGCACGCACTGGCGGTCATCGTCGGTGCGCCCGCGCAGCAGGCGCCCCAGCGCACGCAGGCGATCGCCGGAGCGGTGCGCCTTCGGGTAGGCCTTGCCGAGTCCGACCGCTTCGATCAGCACCTCGCTCACAGGAAATCCTCGAAATGCGGATCGAGTCGGCGGAACAGCCCGTGGCCGAGCCCGAGGGTGATCGCCGCCGTGGCCAGCGCGACCAGCAATCCATGCCAGGGGAATTCGCCGTAGCCGAGCAGGATGCTGCGCAGGCCCTCGACGTAGAAGGTGAACGGATTGAGGTCGAGCCAGCCCTGGAAGCGTTCCGGCAGGTTGGCGCGATCATAGAAGATCGGCGCGGCGAACATCATCAGGGTCAGCAGCTGGCCGAGCATCTGGGCCAGGTCGCGGACGAAGACCTGCAGCGACGCGAACACCAGCGAGACGCCGAAGGTGAAGGCGAACATCGGCACGTACAACAGGAGTGCGAGCGGCAGCCGGGCAATGTGGATTCCCTGCCCGGACAGCGTCAGCGCGACGAGGATCGCGACGTAGCCACCGGCATGCAGCAGGAAACTCGCGCTGCAGGGTGCGAGGACCAGTATCTCGCGCGGCAGGGCCACCTTTCCGATCAGCGCGGCATTGTCCTGCAGGGCGGTGGTCGCGCGCACGACGGCATCGGAGAAAGCCACCCATGGCCACATGGCCACGACGAGGAAGGCGACGTAGCCAGGCGCTCCGGCACCGGGCACCTTGGCCTTGAAAATCTGCACGAAGACGAACGCGTAGATCGCCAGCTGCAACAGCGGCTGCAGCAGCGCCCAGCCGAAACCGGTAAAGCTGCCGCGGTAGCGCTCGAGCAGCTCGCGACGGATGAAGTGCGTCGCAAGAGTCAGTCGACTCATCGGGGGCTCGCCCCCAGGGTCGGAAAAGTCAGCACCTGCAGCCCCCGAACAAACCAGACAACAACCGCCATTGTCCCTTGACCGGGGTCGCGCTGCCATGGCACCGGACCTCGGCGGGCCGTTCGAGCCCGCTCAGCGGATATCCCATGCAAGCCGGGCACGCCTGGGTGGCGCGCCCGCAAGCTCCTTGCCCACCAGTTACCTCGTGCCCGGGATCTTCGGATCCGGGCTGGTGCCCTCGGGCAGATAGCGCGAGCGCAATGACGCGACCACGTCCGGAGTCGCCTTGATTTCCTGGCCCTTGAGCTGGTCGACATGTTCCTTGACGCGCGCATCGCGCATCGAGTTCTCCAGTTCGGAGACGATCTTTTCCTTGACCTGGTCGAAGCTGCGCGGCCGCGGCGGCACGCGTTCGACTAGCAGGATGACATGGTAGCCAAAGCGCGACTTGACCACGGGCGAAATGTCTCCCGGCGACTTGAGCTGCTTGACCGCCTCGGCGAAAGCCGGATCCATCGAGTCCGAATCGGCTCCGGGGATCAGGCCGTCGTTGGATGCCTTCGAGGTGTCGTCGGAGTACTGCTTGACCAGGCCAACGAAGTCCTCGCCGGCAACGGCCTTGGCGTGCACGCTTTCGGCCAGCTTCTTCGCTTCCTCGTCGGATCGGTTCTTGGTGTCGATCAGGATATGGCGGGCGGAGGTGGCGCCCGGCAGCGCATAGGCGTCCGGATTGACCATGTAGCGTTCCCTGGCGAGTGTCTCGACATCGCCGATATCCATCGAAGTCCGCAAGGCCGTCAGTTGCATCTCGGTCAACAGGCGGTCTTCCTGCTGCACCACAGCCTGCTTGTAGGTATCGCCTTCATCGAGCTTGGCGGCGCGTGCTTCCATGGCCACCTGGCGGTTGATCAGCAGTCGGTCGATCAGTTCCTCGATGCGCTTGGGGTTGTTCATGACATTGGCGCGCATGCGCTGCGGCACGGTCAGCATGGCCGCATCGACATCGCGCATGGTCACGACCGCGCCGCCCCGTTCGGCGACCACGGTGTCGGGCGGATATCGGGTCTGGGCCGTGGCCAGGGATGCGAAGAGCACGAGCGGGATTACGGGCAACAGGATGCGAATGGCGTTCGACACGGTTACTCACTCCGGGGGTTTCATAGGTTTCATGGGCCGAGCAGATCGGGCGGCGTCCGCGACGACCGAATCGATGACCGACGGACGCATTGCCCTGCTCGGGCCCTCTTTGACTACGCTGGCGTCCGATGGTTCTCGCATCGGGCTTGGCCCGATCCGGCCCGCGCGTATTCACGACCGCGCATTGTAACGGTTGCGGACGCGGAATCGACGGTCCGCTGGTCGCAGGCCTGCCCCGTCCGCAAGGATTGCCGAGCCGGGAGACCGGCGCCTTGGCATGCCTATCGCGAAAGGCACCACCAGACGCGACAAGGCGACGCCGGGTCACGGCGTCGCCTTGTCCTGAACAGCCAGTCTGGTTATTCAGCGATTCGCAGGGTCAGGGATTCTCGATTGCCCCGGACAGGTTGATCTTCGGCGAGCACAGCGACGAGGCACAGGTCGGCGTCGTCAGCTGGCTCGTCGAGGCCGCCTGGATGATGCTGAAATGGTAAGTTGTGCCCGGTACGAGCTTGCAACCTGCGAACGCACCGTTGGTGATCTTCCAGACCAGGTCCGAGGACTTGCCGGAAACGCTGCAGGAAGCATTGATCGGATAGTTCGCATCGGTGGAGAACTGGCCCGGACACGGCGCGATAGCGGCGAGGGTAAAGGCCGCACCCGGAATGATCTGGAAGGATCCCTGAACATTATCCCAGTTGATGCTGGTGGGCGCCCTGAATCTCCAGGAAACGTATTTTCCTCGCTGCAGGCCGATCTGCACATTCGTGCGGTTGGTACCCGGGAATCCGAAACCAACCGTGTCGTTCGATCCAACCGGATAGGTGTTCGGGCTGACTCCGAATACCGAAGTGTAATTGGTAAAGTCGATGCTGCTGCCCGGCATGGTGCCGCCGGTAACGGTGCCGGTAAGCTGGCGATCGGCATCGGTCAGGCCATTCGGCGTGGCCAGTGAGGTCACGCTCGCGCAGTAATTCGGAGGAGGTGGAGCGGTACCGGGTTGCACGGTGACGGTCGGCGTCGACTGGATGTTGGTGCGCACGCTCTGCAGGTTGGCGTTGGCCTGATCCTGATAGGTGCACTTGGCCTTGAAGGTGATGGTGCCATTGGTCGTGGTGCTCGGATTCTGTACGGTGACGGTGCGCGAGGCTGCGGAGCCGCAGTTCGTGCACAGCGCCGCAGAAGCGGTCCAGCCCGAGATGACGTTGACGCTGCCGCTGTTGACGATGACGCCGTCCGGATAGCAGCTGACGCCGACGGTCACGCCCGAAAGGCCCGTGTTGAGCTGGAGGGTGACATCGCCCTGCCCGGTCTGGCCACCGCCTACGGTGGTCGGTCCGGTGACGCTGATCGACGCGGCATTGGCCAGCGAGGTCACCACCGGCGGATAGCAGGCGAGGTCGTTGGTCAGATCGATCGAGACGTTGCCGGTCACCGGATCGATGTTCAGCAATGAACCGGTCATCGAGCATTGGGTGACCGAAAGCCGTTTCACGGCAACCTGGAAGTCTGCCGCATTGCCGACAGCTGGCAGGACCAGCGCGGCGCACAGCGCAAGGGCACCGGCGGCGCCAAGTATGGAATTCTTCATGGTATCAGGCACGGATGCAGTCTCTCGGATCGCGGATCGCGGGTAGTTGTGCGAAGCATAGACCCTAAGGCCTTAAAAAAAAAGAAAGCCCCGCTTGCGCGGGGCTTCCCTGACTCTTGAAACCTGACTCAGATCACAATCAGGAGCAAGCGAGCGTACCGGCAGCAGCCGAGCAGCTACGCGAACCCTTGTGATGCCACAGGCCCGAGTAGTTGGCCAGACGGCCAGCCACGTTGGCGTTGACGTAGTTGGTGATGGCGAAGCCGGTAGCCGGCAGACCATCGAACACTTCGCCTTCGCTGGACGCGTTCAGCTGATGCGGCTCACTGGTCGGATTGAAACCAATGCGCATCCAGCCTTCACTCAGGTTGTCGGCACGGACGTCGACGTTCGAAGCCAGCGCCGAACCGAGAACCGGAGAAGTCGGGTCTGCGGAGAAGTCGGCGGCGGTCTGGAACGAGATGACCTGTGCTTCGTAGCTCAGGACCGGCGTGTTGAAGGTCGGATCGTCGCACGGCGAGAAGCAGACACCGCAGTTCGGGTTGTCGGCATCGGAGCCCGTGCAGGAGCCCGGAGCGGCTTCTTCGCGGTTGAACGGGAAGAGGCCGACCTGGACTTCGGACACGCCGTCGAACACCTGGACGAACGGAGCGATTGCGGTCGCGCCGACGATCAGGTTGTCAACGTAGAAACGCTTGGTCGGGAAGGTGACCACCCAGTCGGTCGTCGCAGCAGCGGCGCCACCGAGAACATACTCGTTGAAGATATTGTTCTGGGTGAACAGGGCGCTGACGGCGTCGATCTTGCGGCTGCCCGGAGCGGACGCACCGTAGGTCGCCTGGATCAGGCTGCCGTTGTTGAACACGTACGCGGTCGAATCGATCTGCGCACCGCCAACGCTGGACAGCGACGGGTTCACATCACCCGGGACGCCGTGCAGGTTGCTGACGCCATCGCTGATGAAGCCGTCGATCGCGTCGGCGCTGTAGCCGGCGCTCACGCCCGAGCTGACGTCAACGAGCAGGGCCGAACCGAACAGGCCGCCGGTCGGCGGATCGATGTCGATGTTCGGATCCGTGATCCAGTAACCAGCGGGAACGCCAACCCATGCGCCAACAACCTTCGCGCAGTTGGTCGGGGTACCGGCAACGTGCGTGATCGCGGTGAGCGAGCCGTTCGTGCGGTTGACCACGGTGCCCATTTCGATGATCTCGAAATGACCTTCGCGGGTACGGGCCAGACCGGTCGGGCCGCCGTCGTCATACGCACCGGAGTAACGGGCGTTGGTGAACGGCAGGTAGGAACGACCGTCCGGCAGCTGGCCGAGGCCGTTGCCGGTGGCGCCCTTGATGCGCGGAACCGTGCACGAGTTGTCGTCGGTGACGAGGTTCGCCTGCGTCTGGTCCGGGAGCTTGAACAGGGTTGCTGTCCAGACATCGTACGGCGACAGGTAGACGTGGAAGTCGCGCACTTCGCGGCTGTTGTAGCCTTCGACGAAGCGGACCTTGACTGCCTTGCCCTGATCCGTGGTGTTGACTACGGAGAACAGGGTCTGCAGGTTTTCACCGGAACCGTTCGTGTTGACGGTGTAATACGGGTAGATAAGGACTTGGCCCAAACCATCGGGGTTCAGATTAACTGCGCTCGCGATATTCGCGATGCCCACCGTACCGGCGATACCGGCGACGACGGCGGTCGTCAAG
Organism: Dokdonella sp.; assembly: GCA_036734345.1. Lineage (GTDB taxonomy): Bacteria > Pseudomonadota > Gammaproteobacteria > Xanthomonadales > Rhodanobacteraceae > Dokdonella. Next base: position 50,006 of record DAIMYT010000001.1, read on the forward strand.
CTATTTCGCTTCATTACAGACACTCCTAAATTGACCACAGGGCTTTTGCTTACGGCTAACTTCTGTCCAACAGCAGTTTTGTCCCGCTTTTCACAGGGCAGGGTTAGGCAACAGCGAACCAATCGTACGGCAAGGCCCGATGAGGTGCAATCCCTCCCCGGGCGATCATTCACCTTATGCCAACCCCTGCACCCTCCCGGGATACCTTTCAACAGGCGGCAGGCCCAGCGGACCCGCGCTTCCCGGCACTATACCCGCATATTTCACTGGCCACCAGTTGCCGGCTTGGCATCGGGCAGCATGTACCACTGGCCCTTGCTCCGGATCCAGGTTTCCCTGACGAAACCCACCGAACTGACATCGGTGCCGACCCCGGGCATCTTGGTGCTGTAGTCGATCTGCAGGTCGAGAATGCAGATATCCGGCTTGTCGCAGGCCTGCTTGTAGGGCAGGACCTTGGTCCAGCGGACCGGCCGGTTGTTCATTTCCTGCGCATAGTCCTCGCGCTTCTTCGTGGCGCGGAAACCCGGGCTGAGGAAGTCGTAGGCCTTTTCGGCCTTTTTCTGGATCAGCAGGTCCCAGCGCTCGATCGCGCGGCGCTCGACGACCTTGGTGTCCTTGCCGTCGGCCGGAGCTTCGCTCCTGGTCGCCTGGCTGGTGCAACCGGCAAGCAGCAGGCCGGCGACCAGGCATGCCGCGAGTTGACGAATGGATGGGTGGTTCAAGGGGTTACTCCTCATTGTTGCGTTCTTCCGGTTGACGCGACGCGCCGCCCATCTGGGCGCGCAGGGGTGCCAGGCTCTGGAACTGGCGCTTGTATTCCTCGGTGATCTCGCGCGCCTCTTCCGAGTTGCTCATCACCTGCGGGGTGATCAGGACGATCAGCTCGGTACGCTGGGTGTTCTTCTTGGTGCTGCCGAACAACTTGCCCAGCACCGGGATACGGCTCAGTCCGGGCACGCCGTCTTCCGAGGTCTGGTCGTCCTCGGAAATCAGCCCGCCGAGCAGGATCGTGTCGCCGCTCTGCACGGCGATATTGGTATCGAGCGTGCGCGTATTGATCGGCGGATTGCCGTTCAGCGAAGCCGAAGCGCCCGGCTTGCTGACCTCCTGTGACACTTCCAGGTAGACAAGGCCGCCCGGGTTGACGCGCGGCTTGACCTGCAGGATCACGCCGGTGTCCAGATAGGACACCTGTCCGACGCCCGTGGATGTACCCACGTTGGGATTGGGGATGCCCCCTGTCGACACCGAACCGAGACCGACGATGCTGGTCTGCTGGACCGGAATGCGCGTACCGACATTGATCTGCGCCTCCTGGTTGTTCATCACCATCAGCGACGGCGCCGACAGCACCTTGGCCTGGCCGCTGTTCTCGAGGGCGCTCAGGGCCACCTGGAACTTGCTGTTCAGGTACGAGGCGAAAATATTGGAACCGGAAGCTACCGGCGTCGTCGCCGTTCCGATCAGGCTGCGATGGCGATCGAGCGTATTCGGGAACGCCCGGCCATCGCGGGTTTCGTACTGGCCCCCGTAATTCTCGCCGGTCAGGCCCGCAAACCACCATTTGACGCCATATTGCAAGGCGCCGGTCAGGGTTACTTCGAGGATCTTGGTTTCGATGTGCACCTGCAGGGGCGCGATATCGAGACGCCGGATCGCGGCCTGCATCGAATCCCATTCGGCCGGCGTGGCCATGACCAGCAGCTGGTTGCTTTCCTCGACCGCGGTGATGCGGATGTCGGACTCGCCGCCGCCACCACCGCCGCCGACCGCTCCGGTCGCTGCTGCAGCCGGCGTCGCCGCCACCTTGGGCTGTTGCGCCATGTTCGTGCTGCGCCGGCTCGAAAGGCGCGAACCGGCCCTCGAACCCGAGCCGATGGTCGCCGATGCCAGGCCCGGGGCGACCGAGCCCGAGGTGTCTGAACGCCGCGAACCGCCGCTGCTGGCGCTGCCAAGGAAGATCTGGCTGAGGTAATCGGAGAGGTCGACCGACTTGATGTTCTTGACGTCGTAGACGAACAGCTGGGTCGCGCTTTCGTCGCCGGCGCGGTCGAGGCGCTTGAGCCACTCCTCGGCTTGTCGCAGGTACTCCGGCTGCGCGGTGATGGCGATGATCGCGTTGGAGCGCTCGATCGGGATGAAGCGGAACATGCCTGCCAGCGGCGATTCGCCGGCGGAACCGAATACTTTTTCCAGTTCGGGCATCAACGTGCCGACTTCGACGCGCTGCAGGGTGAACACGCCGATCGACATGCCCTTGAGCCAGTCGACGTCGAAGGTCTCGATGGTCTGCGCGTAGTTGCCAAGCTCGGATGCCGTGCCGGCCAGCACGAGCATGCTGCGCGCGGTGTCGATGTTGATGAAGGCGTCGGGCTTGGCGTAGGGCTTGAGCAGCTTGGCCATCTCGCTCGGCGAAACGTAGCGCAGCGGGAACACGCGCACCTCGTAGCCGCGCGCGAGGCTGGGCGGCGAGGTCCGCGGGGTCAGGTTGCCCGGCAGCGCATCCTTGATCTGCAGCACCGTGTAGCGGCCATCCTTGTAGATCAGCGTGTTGCCGGTCCACGACAGCAGCATTTCGAGCACCGACATGGCCTGGTCGGCGCGGATCGGCTTGGCCGTGGAAAACGACACATTGCCGCCCACGTTCGGGGCGATCGTGTAGTTCTGCTGGAGCAGGTCGCCGAGGATGGCCTTGACCACTGCCTGGATCGGGTTGTTCTCGAAGTTGAAATCGACCTGGCCTTCCGCTCCAGGGCCCGGGAGCGGCCGGCTCGACGCCTCCTCGTTGATGAACTTGCCGGTGCCCAGCTGGATTTCCGGTTTAGGCGGCTCGAAGGACTTGCCTTCATCGGCCTTCATGTCGATGCCGGCACCCTGGCTGGCTGCGTTGTCCGGTCTGGATTTCGCTTTCGCCGCGAAATTGTCGGCCGTCAGCGCCGCTTTGGACGACGCCGGCGAGACATCCTCGCGCGCCGCGGGCACGGTGGAGCATCCGGCCAGGAAAGTGAGCGCCAGGGCGATCGTGAAATGGATGATTCTTGAAGGCACGTGGATCACTCCGTCAATTCTTCTGCTCGGTGGGCGAGTTCCCACGTTGCGCGCGCAGGCGCTCGGCCTCTTCACGCATTTGTCGCCGCCGTTCTTCGATGCGCTTGGCCAGATCCGAATCTGCGGCGTTGTCGTTCTTGTTCGGTGCTACGGCCCCCGGTACTGCAGGGGGGGCGGGAGGCGGGCGCTGTGCCAGGGGCGGCTTGGGTGCAGTTGCCGCCGCAGGCGTCAGCTCGATTTCCGCGACCTCGTCACTTGCGTTCCTGAACCTGGCCAGGCGCGGTTCCACGGAGACCAGCGTCCAGCCTGCCTGGTCGCCGGCCAATGGCATTCCGACCTTGAGTGCCAGCGATTCGTTCCGCATGTTGTCGCGGACCATGGCAATTCGCAATTCCGGCGTCTTGTCGGTCTTGCGCACGAGGACCACCCCGGTGAGGGTGACATTGAGCGGAACCGGAGGCGGCCCCTCGTCGGCGACGTCGCCATCGCTGACCGGAGTCGGCTTGCGGTCCTCGTTGAACAGCGGCCGGCCATCGACTTCGTGGAAGTTCGAGAAGGCCGGCAAGCTGAACGGCTTCTGGTCGATTTCGGCCGCCAGCTCGGGCGACACTTCGGTATCTGGGGGCAGCCAGCCGTAGCCGCGACCGTATCCGGCCAGCTGGACCAGGGCCATCAGCAGCAGCAGGCCGCAGGCTCCGGCCAGCACCAGGGTGGTCATGCGCGAGACCTTCACGTCCATCATGGCGCCGGCTTCCCCGCTTCGCGCAGATAGCCGGACAGGTTGAAGCGCACGTCGAGCGGACTGGCGACGCGCTTGGCGCCCGGCGGCACGTAGGTCTGCTGCTTGTAGATCATCAACTGGTCGATGAACAGGTACGGCTTTCCGTTCTCGAGGTCATACAGGATGGCGGCCAGCGATTCGAGATCGCAGCGCAACCGCGCCTGCACGATGACGCTCTTGTAAAGCTCCTCCTGGCCGCCGCTGTAGGGCTGGTTGCTGACCACCGAGCAGCGCTTGGGGTCGGACTGGTCGGTTTGCGCCTGGCGCAGGCGCGTGATCAGCCCTGCGGAAGCGGCATTCGCATCGGACTCGGCGAGGAAGGCCTGGTTGCCCTGCTCGTAGGCACGGACTTCGGCGAGCTTCTTCTCGATCGCCGGGCGCTCGGCGATGACGCGGCTGTAACGTTGCTGCTGGTCGCGCAGGTCGGCCATCTGGCTGTAGTACTCCAGGTGCGGCGCGACAAACCACCAGTGCACGCCGAACAGGTAGACCGTCAGCAGGACGATCAGCAGGAGCACGACGGCGAGCAGGCGGCCATCCTTGGGCTTGAGGTCAAGGCGCGCCATCGCTCACCTTCTCGTCGGCTTTCTTTTCCGCCGCTGGCGCCGCGGGTTTTTCCTTTTGCGCCGCCGGCGCCGCATCCGGAACGCGGTCCACGGCGACATCGCGAGGCTCGGCGCTGATCGTGAAGCGGTCCTTGCCGGTGCGCGGGTCGGGCTGGATCTGGCCTTCGAGCTTCGGATTGGCCAGGAACGGCGAGGCGCTGAGCACGCTGATCAGGCCTGCCGCTTCCTTGCTCTGGCCCTGCAGCTGGATCTGGTTGTTTTCGATGCTCAGCCGCTCGAGGTAGGTATCGTCGTTGAGGCGGCCGGAGAGGTCGTCGAGCAGGGCGATCACGAGCGGCCCCCTGCGCTTCTTCTCGGCGAGGAAATTGGCTCCGCTGACCGAATCCTGCAGGGTCTTCTTGAGCTCGAGCACTTCGCGCGCGGCGGCCGCCGCCTTTTCGACCTCGGCCTGCATGGTTTCCACCGCGATCGCCCGGTTGTTCAGCGATTCCGACATGTTGAACACGAGCAGGACCAGGGCCAGCGCGAAAAGGCCGAGGTTGATGGGCAAGCGCATGTCGCGGCGGCGTGCCCGGCGCTCGACCGGCAGCAGGTTGATGCCGCGGCGCACGCCGCCTTGCGGCGTCTCGCTGCGCACGTCGACGCCATCGAATTCGATACTGCCGCCGGCAATCGCGGCCAGTTGGGGATCGAGCAGGGACCGCGGCAACACGACCAGCTCGACGCGCAGGCTGCGCGAAGCGGCATCACGCCCGGTCACGCGGCTGTCGAAATAGACCTGGTCGGCCTTGAACGGGGTCTGCCGGTCCATCTCGAAGGACAGCACCTGGCGCAGGTTGTCCTCGGCGGCGACCGGCAGGGTCAGCGTCCTCGTCAGCGCGCGCGCTTCGGGTATGCAGAAGACGATGCGCAATCCGGGGTTCTCGATGCGCGCCCGCAGGCGGCGCATTTCGGACGCCTGTTCTTCCTGCGGCAGGTCGAGAGCGATGCGGCCGAATTCGCTGGCTGTGCCGTCGCGCTCGCGCAGGACGACGATGTCGTTCTCGCGCACCTCCAGCAGCAGGGCTTCGGCATTTCCGCTGAGCCGCTTGCGCCAGCGCTCCGGCAGGCAGGCAAGCAGCTCCGTGCCCCACCACGAGAAGAATCGCGGCAGCGGTGTCTTGGCAAGGCGCGTCCGCAGACGGGCCAGATGTCTGTCCAGGGCTTCTTTCACGACGAGTTACGCGTTCTCACCATCACGCCAGCGCAGCACCACGAATGGCCGCCCCGCCGAGTTCATCCCGCCCATGCGGATGGTCGCATCGAGCACGGTGCTCGCTCCGTTCGCGAGCTTGGCACGGGATTTGACACTATACGTCAGGCCTCCACCGTCCGCCATGAGGGGCGTGCCGTCGGGCAGCATCAACCCGGATGTCCCCTGGTTCAGCAAGCCTGGCGCCAGCTGCTGGCGTTGTTCGATCAGTTGCCTGGCCTGGTCGGCGGTCATGCCCGGTATGGCCATCATCGCCTCCATCGGCGCATAGGCGGCGCTCGGCGTGCTGCGCCCGGAGAACATCGTGATCGCCGGCTCGATCTTCGCGTAGAGATCGTAGGTCATGCCATAGACCTGCTGGATCTCGGACAGGGTCTCGAACGGCGCATTGCGTGGGCTGTAGGGAAGGCCCACGGCCCGGTAATCGTCGCGCTCGGCGCCATGCAGGGAGGTCAGGTCGTCCGGGTCGCGCCAATCCTGGATAGCATCGGCCAGTTCCTCGGCCTTGGCCTCCTCGACACCGGCGCCGACGAAAAGGTTCTTCAGCGATACCGCATCCGCGGCATTGATGTCGATCTTGCCGGAATCATCGGTAATCGAAATTTCCACTTCGGCATCGTCGAACATGAACGTATAGGGCCTGCCGTCGGCTACCCACTTCTGCTGGGGATCGGATTTGCTCAGGCCGAAGATCGCCAGGTTCAGGCCCGCTTCGGCGGCATAGCGTGCGGTCGTCGTGTCGAACAGGTGCCGCGACTGCAGGCCTTCCGTGCGCGCCACCAGGGCGAAGCTGCCGAGCAGGACCGAGAGCATGGCGATGACCCACATCACCAGCACGAAGGCGATGCCGCGCTGATGGCGTGGAGCGATCATTGCAGGTTGCAGGCGCATCATCGGGACGGCTTCACGCCGGAACCCTGCGCATCCTGGGGATTCGGCGGCGGCGGTGGCGGATCATCGAAACGGATCGTGTTCGACTGGCGCGCGGCGCCCACGTCGAGGACCAGCGGAATCTCCATGTCGGGCCAGCCGACCAGTGCTTCGGGGCGCATCTTCAGGCGGATGCGAACCATCACCGGGGTGAAGCTTGGATCCTCCCAGTCATCCGACCAGTCCTCGAGTTCGCCCTGGTCGTCGAGCTTGCGGTACTCGAATTTCCCGCTCTCGACCTGGTCCATGAGGATGACCGGCTCGGAATCCTCCTTGCGCGGTTTCTTCAGGTCGAAGCCATTGAGCATCGCATGGGTGAACAGCAACTGCTTGCCATTGCGCGTGTTCGCCAGTTCCAGCGTCTGCACGTAGGAGCCACCATTGGAAAGATAGCCGGGCATCGGCGCGACGAAGCGCATGAAATCGCGCTCGCCCTGGAACAGGAAATTTGCGCCCGTGCCGCTTTCCTGCCCGAACGGCAGCGGCAGGGTCCGGCTGATCTGGTGGCGGATGAACTCCTGGGCGACACGCAGGCGATTGGTGCGGTCGATCAGGTTCTCGCCGACGTTCATGCCTTTCACGGCCGAACGGATGCCGCCGAATGCCGCGGCCAGCAGCACGGCCAGCAACAAGGTGGCGAGCATCACCTCGATCAGGGTGAAGCCGGAGGAACCATGGCGGCGGCCCGGCGTTCTCATCGACGGCCTCCGCTCGCGGGATTGGCAGGCTGGCGCGTCATGCCGCGCCCCTGCTGGCGGCCGCCGAGGTTGAGGCCGGGAATCCGGCTGCCTTCGTTGGCGTCGGGCGTCGCCGTGCGCAAGGTGGAGAATTGCGCCTGGCGCTCGTGCGAACCATCGCCCCAGATGACCGTCAGCACGACGTGGAAAAGATCGATCTGCGGAATGCCGAAGCCCTGCCCGGCCGACGCCCCGGCTGCGGCCTGTGCGACGCCAGCCGCCGTGCCGGATGGCTCGCTGGCTTCGGAAACCACCAGCTCGGGATCGATCTGCTCGATCTGCATTTCCCAGCGGTAGCTGCGGTCGAACTCGCCGCTGCTGCTGCCGGCCTTGACGCGTTCGCCGACGCCGACGTTGTCCAGCAGCGACTGCGCCCACAGCGCCGCGCGCGTCTCGTCGGCCGAGCGCCGCGCATTGTTCATCGACATGGTGAGGATCTGCATCAGCGCGCCGACCGCGATCGCGAAGATCACGAACGCCGCAATCATCTCGATCAGGGTGAATCCCCGGGCACGCCTGGGCAGTGTCATTCGCATGACAGGTTCAGACCGCCTCGTTGCCGCGGAGTTCGTCACCGGTCGCTTTCCGGCTTGTCCAGCGTGATCTCGCCGGTCAGCCAGCCGACGTTGATCTTCCACTCACGCTCGCCCAGGACCACGGCGATATTGCCGCCGGTCGAGCTGCCATCCGGGAAAAAGCGGATGCCGCCGGCGCTTGCGCTGGTCAGCTCTTTCTGCGCCGTGGTCAGGCGCAGGACCATGTCCTTGGGTAATTCGATCTCGCCCTTGCCCGGCGCCTGGTAGGCGTTTTTCTCCAGATCAAGCATCAACACCTTCTGCTCGCCCTTGACGATGGCCTGGCCGCGCGTATAGCGCAACGCCGCGACCAGATCCCGGCTGGCCGCCTGGACGCGCGCGCTGGAGAGGCTCTTCGCGAACGAGAACGCAACCACGCTGGCGACGATCCCGATCAGCACGATCACCACGATCATCTCGATCATGGTGAAGCCTCTGGAGGAGCGGGGAATGGAGAAGGGGGAATGGGGAATGGGAAAAGACGAGCGCGGAAGCTCGGCGCTAGAGTGCGCGAGTCCGCGACGCATTGCGTCCGGTATCGGGAGCTTGTCGCTCAACACCGATTCCCTTTTCCCATTCCCTATTCCCGGACTCTCATTCCCAACTCCCGTAATCCTTGTTCGTGCTGTCGCCGCCCGGCTTGCCGTCCTTGCCGAGGAAGATGATGTCGAAGTCGCGGCCGGCGTCGCCGGGCTTCTTGTAGACGAACGGATGGCCGAACGGATCCTTGAGGTCGGTGTCCTTGGCGTACGGGCCGAGGCCGTCGCGCTTGGTCAGGTCCTCGAGCGAGTTCGGGTAGGAACCGACGCTCATCTGGTACTGCTCCACCGCACCGGCGAGCTTCTTGACCTGGATCGTGCCGGCCTTGTATTTGCCGCCGCCGAAGGTATCCATCATGCCGCCACCGACGATCGTGATGACGATGCCGAGCAGCACGATCACGGCGATCATTTCCATCAGGGTGAAGCCGGCGGTGCGCGGCAACGGGCGCAGGCTGCGCAGGTTTCGGGTATTCATGATCGAACTCCTCATTGAATCGAACTCGTCAGTTTCAGGATCGGCAGGATGATCGCCATCATGATGATGGCGACCACCACGGTCATGATCACGGTAGTGGCCGGCACCAGGGCGGCGAGCAGGCGCTCGAGCGTGTTGCGCACTTCCACATCGAAGGTGTCGGCGACCTTGAGCAGCATGTTGTCGAGCTCGCCGGATTCCTCGCCGACGCTGATCATCTGCAGGGCAAGCTTGGGGAACTGCTTGGACTGGGACAAGGCGAAGCCGAGGCCGCTGCCGGTCTTCACCTCCTCGCTGGCCTTTTCGACAGCGACACCGAGGAAGGAGTTTCCCATGACGTTGCGCGCGACGTTCAGCGCGCCGAGCAGGGGCACGCCGTTCTTCAGCAGCGTGCCGAGCGTGCGCGACAGGCGCGCGGTTTCGAGCTTGCGCACGAGGTCGCCGGCGATGCGCACGCGCAGCAGGCGCTCGTCGATGGCCAGGCGGCTGTCCGGGTCGGCCAGCTTGCGCCGGAACCAGGCGATGAAGAACACCAGCCCGGCCAGCATCAGCCACCAGAAGTTCTGCAGGGTCGAGCCGACGCCGACGACGATGCGCGTCAACAGGGGCAGCTCGACGTCCATGTCGGCGAACATCTGTTCGAACTGCGGCACCACGACGACGAGCAGGACGAACAGCGAGACCAGCACCATGCCGACCAGGAAGGCCGGATAGATCAGCGCATTGATCACGCTCGACTTCAGCGCGCGCGAGCGTTCAAGGTAGTCGGCAAGGCGGCGCAGCGTGTCTTCCAGCGAGCCGCCGGCTTCGCCGGCACGCACCATGTTGACGTACAGCCGCGAAAACGTGCCGCGTTCGGCTTCGAGCGCATCCGAGAGCGTGGCGCCGCCGCGCACGAGGTCGCGCACGCGCTCGAGCAGGTTGCGCGCCTTTTCGCTTTCCGGCAGGTCGAGCAGGATCTGCAGGGCGCGGTCGAGCGGCTGGCCGGCGCCGAGCAGGGTCGCCAGCTGCTGGGTGAACTGCACGATCTGTGCGTCGTTCAGGGTCGGGCGCTTCATCAGCGCCGCCAGCAGTCCGCCGGAATCCACGCTGTCGGCATCGCGCACGTCGAGCGGAATGTTGCCCGCGTCCTGCAGCTTGTTGATCACCTCGTCGTGCGAAGCGACATCCATCTGCCCCTCGAGCACTTCACCGGACGGCGTGACGGCCTTGTAATGGAAGAGGGTCAATTGAGTAGCCGGGAGTGGGGAGTAGGGAGTGGGGAATGGATTGAGATCTGGGAATGGGGAATGGGGAATGGGGAATGGTTGAAAAGACGATTTCCCGCCGCACGCCGCGCTTCCGCTTTATCTATTCCCCATTCCCCATTCTCCATTCCCGGCATTTGAACCATTCCCCATTCCCCATTCCCTATTCCCGGCTTCACAAAAATCACCCCTCCTGCGTCACGCGCAGGATCTCCTCGATCGTGGTCTGGCCGCCGAGGGCCTTGACCAGGCCGTCCTCGTACATCGTGCGCATGCCTTCGGCGCGGGCCTGGCTTTCGATTTCGCCCATGCCCTTGTGCTGCATGATCAGGCGGCGGATCGAATCGCTCATGACGAGGAACTCCATGATCGTGGTGCGCCCGTAGTAGCCGCTCGGATAGGCCTGGCTCGGCACCGGCTTGAACAGCTTGATCGGCCGCTCGCTGGTCAGTTTATCGAGGCCGAACTCCCTGACCACCTCGGGCAGCGCCTCATAGCTCTGCGCGCTTTCGCGATCGAGCCGGCGCAGCAGTCGCTGGGCGAGGATGCCGTTCACTGTCGATGTCAGCAGGTAATCCTCCACGCCCATGTCGAGCAGGCGGGTGATGCCGCCGGCTGCATTGTTCGTATGCAGGGTCGACAACACCAGATGGCCGGTCAGCGCCGACTGGATCGCGATCTTCGCGGTTTCCAGGTCGCGCATTTCGCCGATCATGATGATGTCCGGATCCTGGCGCACGATCGATCGCAATGCGTGCGAGAAATCGAGGCCGATCGCCGGCTTGGCCTGGATCTGGTTGATGCCCTCGATCTGGTACTCGACCGGATCCTCGACCGTGATGATCTTGACGTCGGGCGTGTTGAGCTTGCTCAGCGCGGTGTACAGCGTGGTTGTCTTGCCCGAACCGGTCGGCCCGGTGACGAGCAGGATGCCGTGCGGGAGTTCCAGCACCTTGTTGAACTTGGGCAGGAATTCGTCGGTGAAGCCGAGCGTGTGGAAATCGAAGACGACCGCTTCGCGATCGAGGATACGCATGACCACCGATTCGCCGTGCGAGGTCGGCACGGTCGACACGCGCAGGTCGAGCTCCTTGCCCTGCACGCGGATCATGATGCGTCCGTCCTGCGGCAGGCGGCGCTCGGCGATGTTGAGCTTGGCCATGATCTTGACGCGCGAGATCACCGCCGCGGTCGAGGCGGCGGGTGGCGATTCGACTTCATGCAGCACGCCGTCGATGCGGTAGCGCACCTTGAGCCGGCTTTCGAACGGCTCGATGTGGATGTCCGAGGCGCGCTGCTCGACCGCACGCTGGATGACCAGGTTGACCAGGCGGATGACCGGCGCTTCGGAGGCGAGATCGCGCAGGTGCTCGATGTCGTCCTCGCTGCGCGAATTGTCGTCGCTGAGGCTTTCGACGATCGAGCCCATCGCCGAACGGCCCTGGCCGTAGTAGCGCTCGATCAGGTCGTCGATCTCGGGACGCAAGCCGACGCTGAGCGACACCTGGCGTCCGGTGGCCAGTTCGATCGCCTCGAGCGGATAGTGGTCGGCCGGGTCGGCGATCAGCAGCTTGACCTCGGTCTCGGTCTCGCCGATCGGCACGACGTGGTGATGCTTGAGGAAGCGCACCGACAGTTGCACGTTGGGCGGCGGCGATTCGGGAAAATCCTTGGCCGCGAGCAGGGGCAGGCCCATGATCTCGGCCACCGCGTCGGCCATCTCGCGCTCGGAAACGAGGCCGAGGCGGGTCAGCAGGGCGACCAGCCGCCCGGACGGATCCTCCTCGTGCAGGCGACGGCCGCGCACGAGATCGGCTTCCTTCAGGCGCCCCTTGGCGACCAGGAACTGGCAGATGCGCTCGTCCAGGGCCGCACCGCTGAGCTTGGGCGCCTCGGCTTCGGACGGGGGCAGTTCGGTTGCAACCGACATCAATTACTCCTGGGCATTGCTGTTGGGACCCGGCAAACCGGTCGACGGTTCCTCAACAGGATGCACCAGGGACTCGATGAATGCTCGGTTCAGGCCTATCCACAGCGCCACCGGCACCACGGCCGGCAGGATCAGATAGCCGAATTGATAGGCCAGCGCAATGCTGTCCGCGGAAATGCCGGCGCCGGTGACCGCATTGGCGCCGGCAGCGCCCGAGTCGAAGGCCAGCATCTTGAACGATTCGGCGACCACGCCCAGCGCCTGCGCCATCCAGATCACGCTCAGGGCAATGGCGAAATGGGCCAGGCGCCTGCGCACCGAGATCGGCGTGGCCATGGCCAGCCCGCTGAACAGCGGCAACGAGTAGCCGTAAAGCATCGGATTCTGCACCAGCACCAGTTCGCCGATGCCGCTGCGTCCGTCCGGGGCGACCTGGTTGACCAGCAGGCGCGTGGTGACTTCCATGCCATGCCCGTTCTGGGCGACGTCGGAGAACAGCGAGGGCCAGAGCGAAAGCAGGCCGAGCTTGGCCATTTGCACGACCGGCCACACCAGCGGCGAGGAAAAGGCGAACCAGATGAAGAAGCTCAACGGCAACCAGAGCACTGCACGCAGGCCAAATCCACGGATCGGCGAGGCGCTCATCAGGCCACCCACTCGCGCGCATTGCGGAACATGCGCAACCAGGGCGATGCGTCGCCCCATTCGCGCGGGCGCCAACTCATCTGCGCGCTGCGGAACACGCGTTCCGGGTGCGGCATCAGGATCGTCACGCGCCCGTCGGCGGTGCTGAAACCCGCCGCGCCGTCCGGCGAACCGTTTGGATTGAGCGGATAGCGCTCGGTCGCACGGCCTGCTCCGTCGACATAGCGCAGGCAGGCCTTGGCCTTGCGCGCCGATGCCGCATCGGCGAACACGGCACGGCCTTCGCCATGCGCGACCACGACCGGGAGTCGCGAGCCGGCCATGCCACGCAGGAAAATGGACGGCGACTCGGCCACCGCCAGGGTGACCAGGCGCGCCTCGTACTGCTCGGAAGCGTTGCGCGCGAAGTCCGGCCAGTTTGCCGCGCCCGGGATGATCTCGCGGATTCCCGTCATCATCTGGCAGCCGTTGCAGACGCCAAGGGCGAAATGCGATTCGTCGGCGAAGAATTCGGAGAACTGCTCGCGCAGCGCATCGTTGAAGAGGATCGAGGCGGCCCAGCCGCGTCCGGCACCGAGCACGTCGCCGTAACTGAATCCGCCACAGGCTGCGAGGCCCTTGAACCCGGACAGGCGGTGGCGCCCGGCCTGCAGGTCGCTCATGTGCACGTCGACGGCTTCGAAGCCGGCGCGGCTGAACGCGGCGGCCATTTCGACCTGGCCATTGACGCCCTGCTCGCGCAGGATCGCCACGCGCGGCTTCGCGCCGGTCGCGATGTATTTCGCGCAGATGTCTTCCCCGGCATCGAAACCGAGCTTGACGACGATGCCGGGATCCGACTCGTTGTTGCGCCATTCGCGCTCGGCGTCGGCGCACACGGGATTATCGCGCAGGCGCTGCATGGCATGGCTGGTCTCCGACCACATCGCCATCAGCTCGCTCCAGTCCCAGCTCGCGACGCGCTCGTTGTCGTGGCGGATCTTCACCTTCATGCGCGTGATGGGACGGCCAACGACCGCCCCGTACTTCAGGAGCCCGTGGCGCTCGAGCAAGGCCGTGAACGTCGAGCGATCGCTCTCCCTGATCTGCACGATCGCGCCGAGCTCCTCGTTGAAGAGCGCACGCAGCATGTTGTCGGCCCAGCCGCCGAGCTCGATCTCCAGACCGCAATGGCCGGCCAGCGCCATTTCGATCAGGGTGACGATGGCGCCGCCATCGGAACGGTCGTGGTAGGCCAGCAGCAGGCCTTCGGCATTGGCCTCCTGGATGGCATTGAAGAACGCACGCAGGCGCGCCGGATCGTCGATGTCCGGCGGCAGGTCGCCGGCGCGCAGGAAGACCTGGGTCAATACCGAACCGCCGAGGCGGCCGCGCCTGCCGCCGAGATCGATGATCCAGAGTTCGCTGTCGCCCTGGTCGAGCACGAGTTGCGGGGTCAGCGCGCGGCGCGCGTCGACGCAGCTTGCGAAGGCGGTGGCGACCAGTGAAACCGGCGACACCGTGCGATACGCGGCGTCGCCCTGCTTCCAGCCGACCTGCATGGACATCGAGTCCTTGCCGACCGGGATCGAGATGCCCAGCGCGGGGCACAGTTCCATGCCGACTGCACGCACCGCGTCGTAGAGGGCCGCGTCCTCGCCCGGATGGTCGATCGCGGCCATCCAGTTGGCCGACATGCGCACTTCGTCGAGGCGAACGGGGGCGGCAGCGAGGTTGGTCAGGGCCTCGCCGACCGCCATGCGCGCCGACGCGGCGGCATCGAGCAGGGCCAGCGGCGTGCGTTCGCCGATCGCCATCGCCTCCCCGGCATGCCCGGAGAAATCATTGAGGGTCACCGCGCAATCGGCCACCGGAACCTGCCAGGGCCCGACCATCGGGTCGCGCGAGCACAGGCCGCCGACGCTGCGATCGCCGATCGTGATCAGGAACGACTTGCTGCCGACGGCGGGGAAACGCAGCACGCGTTCGATCGCCTCGCCGAGCTCGAGCCCCTCGGTATCGGCGATCACCGACAGCGGCTCGACGATGCGCCGGGTGTCGCGCTGCATGCGCGGCGGCTTGCCGAACAGCACCTCGAGCGGAAGGTCGATCGGGAAATGGCGGGAATCGGATTTCGGGAATCGCGAATCTGAAAGCAGGAGCCTGCGTTCCGCGGTGGCATGGCCGACAACGGCGAACGGGCAGCGCTCGCGCGCGCAGATCGCTTCGAACAGCGCCAGGTCATCCGGGCGCACGCCGAGCACGTAGCGCTCCTGCGATTCGTTGCACCAGATCTGCATCGGCGAGAGATGCGGGTCGTCGCAGGGAATCTTCTGCAGTTCGAGGTCGCCGCCGACGCTCGAATCATTGAGCAGTTCGGGAATCGCGTTGGACAGGCCGCCAGCGCCGACATCATGGATGGAGACCAGCGGATTTTCGCGGCCGCGCGCCCAGCAGGCGTCGATGACTTCCTGGCAGCGTCGCTGCATCTCGGCGTTGTCGCGCTGCACGGAGGCGAAATCCAGTTCCGCCGAACTCGTGCCCGCGGCGACCGACGAAGCCGCGCCGCCGCCGAGGCCGATCAGCATGGCCGGGCCGCCGAGCACGATCACGCAGTCGCCCGCCGCGAGCATGCGCTTCTCGACGTCGCCGGGCCGCAGGTTGGCGAGGCCGCCGGCGATCATGATCGGCTTGTCGTAGCCGCGGCGCAGTCCGTTCTCGTCGGTGGCCTGTTCGAACGTGCGGAAATAGCCGCCCAGGCAAGGCCGTCCGAATTCGTTGTTGAAGGCGGCGGCGCCGATCGGTCCGTCGCGCATGATCTCGTAGGCCGAGGCGAAGCGCGGCGGCAACGGGCGCTCGCTCTCCCACGGTCGCGCCAGGCCCGGTATGCGCAGATGCGAGACGCTGAAGCCGGTCAGCCCGGCCTTGGGCTTGCCGCCGCGGCCGGTGGCGCCTTCGTCGCGGATCTCGCCGCCCGAACCGGTCGCCGCGCCGGCGAACGGCGAGATCGCGGTCGGGTGGTTGTGGGTTTCCACCTTGATCGCGTACGGCACGGCTTCGCGCACGCCGCCGAAAATGCCCGACCGGGCGTCGGCGAAGAAGCGTTCCGCAGCGTGCCCGGCGATCACTGCCGCGTTGTCCTTGTAGGCGGACAGGGTATGCGCCGGCGATTGCTTGTGCGTATTGCGGATCATGGCGAACAGCGAAAGCGGCTGCTTCTGCCCATCGATGGTGTATTCGGCGTTGAACACCTTGTGCCGGCAATGTTCGGAGTTGGCCTGGGCGAACATCATCAGCTCGGCATCGGTCGGATCGCGTCCGAGCGCGGCATAGTTCTCCGCCAGATAATCGATTTCATCGGCCGCCAGGGCCAGGCCCAGGCGCCGGTTGGCGGCCTCGAGCGCGGCGTGCGCATCGCCACCGAGGACGATGCGATCGAGCGGCAGGACCGAGCCGACATCGAACAGGCTGTCGAACCCGGACAGCGCGGTCAGTATCGACTGCGTCATCGGATCGTGCAGGATCCCGCTCACGGCCTGCCATGCCGCCGAACCCGGCTGCGGTGCACGATCCAGCTCGCAGGCCAGTGCCCGTTCCACGCGGCTGATCGCGAAACCGCAATCATGCAGGATATCGGTGGCCTTGCTCGACCACGGCGAAATCGTGCCGATGCGCGGCACCACCCAGAGCGCGGCCGGTGCGGGCGCGCCGGGGCACGCCTGGAGAATCTGCTGCAGGCGGTCGCGATCGACCTGGTCTTCCGCCTCGGCCGCGATGGCATAGACGTGGCGGGCCGAAATCAGCACGCAGCCTTCGGCGGCGCGCGCGAGCGCCGCATTCAGGCGGTCGATGCGAAAGTCGGAAAGGGCCGGCTGGCCGTCGAGAACGATCATGGCAGTCGGGTTGAAAGGGCTGCGAATAATAGCTGATGGCGCGAACCCGGGCGAGGATTACCCTGCCCCGCCCGCGCCATTCCCCAACCCGCCGCCTCAGGCGCCCGGGCTTTCCTGGGCAGCTGCGCGTTCGAGTTGCGCCTGCAACTGGTCCGGGGTCAGATAGCCGCCGATCTTGCTGCCGTCCGGCGCGAAAACCGTTGGCGTGCCGTCGACACCCACGTCGATGCCGAGCTGGTACTCCTCGCCGACCGGGTTGTCGCACTGCAGCGGCGCCGGATCGCTGCCGGCCTTGGCCGCCGTGAAGTCGGATTGCCTGTCCTTGGCGCACCAGACAGACACTGCCTTGGCAAACGACGGCGTGCCTGGACCGCTACGCGGGAAGAACAGGTAATCGACCTGGATGCCGCGCTCGTTGTACTCGGCGATGTGCGAATGGAATTTGCGGCAATAGCCGCAGTCGATGTCGGTGAACACGGTGACCTTGTACTTCGGCTTGGATTTCGGCGCGAAGACGATGCGCTTGGACTGCGGATAGGCATCGAGCCTGGCGATGTTCACGCGGGCCAGGCGGGCCGCGGTGAGATCGATCTTGGCGTTGGCATCGTAAAGCGTGCCCTGCAGCACGTAGCGCCCGTCGGCACTGATGTAGAGCAGCTGGCTGCCGACCACGGCCTGGTAATAACCCTCGATCGGCGCCTTCTCGAACGCGTCGATCTTGCGATCCTGGACGAGCTTCTGCGCGGCGGCACGCGCCACCGCGTCGCCCGCATCCGCGGCCTGCGCCAGCGGCATGGCGGCGAAAAGAGAGAGTGCGGCGAGGAATGGAATTTTCATGGGTGTTTGCCTGTGCGATGGGTGCCGGGGCGCGCTCAGCGCGGCGCGACGGGATTCTTGGCGATATGTTCGAGTTCGGCGACGAGCTTGTCCGGTGCCAGCGCGATCTGCGGGGCGACCCGCGATCCGTCGGCAGCCAGCATGGTCGGCGTTCCGTTGATGCCGATCTCGCGGGCGACCCGGGTCGACTCGGCAATCGGGTTCTCGCAGGTTGCATTGCCGGGATCCGCACCGTTCATGGCCGCGCTGAACGCGGTCTTGCGATCGATCGCGCACCACACGGCCTCGGCCTTCTTGTCGGCGCCGGGGTGGATGTCCAGCGGCAGGAACACGTATTCCACCGCGATGCCGGCCTTGTTATAGGCGTCGATCTGCTGGTGGAAGCGGCGGCAGAACGGGCAGTCGATGTCTGTGAACACGGTCACCGCGTACTTCGGGTTGGCCGGCGCGAAGATGATGCGCTTGTCGGGGCCGATGTTCTTCAGCGAGGCCATGCGGCTCTTCGCCCGGGCTGCTTCGGTGATGTCGCGCCGGCTGTCCACGTCGATGGCGCTGCCATCGAGCACGTAGCGTCCGTCCTTGCTGACATAGAGGAACTGGCTGCCGACGATCGCTTCATAGAAGCCGGGGATGACGGACTCCTGCACGACGTCGACCTTGATCTGCGGCGCCAGCTTGCCGAGCGCCGCCTGCACGGTCTCTTCAGGGGTTGCCGCGATGGCGCCGGTGGCGATGAACAACAGGAGCAGGCTGGACAGATAGCGCATGGAATACCTCGGTGTCTCTCAACGGCCAGCCGCGGATGCGGCCAGGGCGGATGGATCGGCTTTCTCGGAAATCTTCTTCAACTCGGCGACCAGCCGCTGCGGCGACATGAGCACGGTGGCGTCGATCACGCTGCCGTCCCCGGCGATGGCGGTCGGCGTCTGCACCACGCCGATATCACTGCCGGCCTGGCGCATCTGCGCCAGCGGATTGGGGCAATGCAGCGATCCCGGCGACTGCCCGCGCAGGGCGGCCGTGTAGGCCTGCCTGCGATCGGCGGAACACCAGATCGCCACCGACTTGAGGTCGGCGCCGGGATGGATGCTGAGCGGAAAGAACACGTAATCGATGGCGATGCCGAGTGCGTTGTACTCGTCGATGCGCGAATGCAGGCGACGGCAGAACGGGCAATCGACATCGGTGAACACGGTCAGCCGGTACTTCGGTTGCGCCGGCGCGAAGCTCAGGCGCATCGAACTGTCGAGGGTGGCCAGCTTCTCGCGCCGCCTCGATGCCATGCTGGCCTCGCTGAGGCTGACGCCCTGCTCGACATCCTCGACCGTTCCGCGCAGGAGGTAGCGGCCGTCGGCGCTTGCATAGGCCACCTGACCGGCGATGACGCCCTCGTAGTAGCCCGGCAAGGCGGACTTGCGGAATGCGCTGATCTGCTGCAGCGGCGCCACTTTCTGGATCGCGGCCCGCGCGGCGTCGCCCTCGGCGGCGTTGGCCTGGCCGAGGAATAAGCCGAAAAACACGACGCCAAGCGCTTGCAATACCGTCATCAGGCGGGAAATTCCTCAAGGTGTGGTCCAGCAAGGGACCGTCGAAACCGGTGATGGTTCCGCGCAAGCCCTCGATTTTCGCATGGACTGCCGCCCCGTGAAAGCCCGCGCCGGGCCTGCTCAGCCACGCGGGTGGTGTTGCGCGTGCAGGCGCTTGAGTCCTTCCTTGGCCACCAGCGTGTAGATTTGCGTGGTCGACAGCGAACTGTGCCCGAGCAGCATCTGCAGGGCACGCAGATCGGCGCCGTGATTGAGCAGATGAGTGGCGAACGAATGCCGCAGCACGTGCGGCGAAATGCGCTTGCCGGCGATGCCGGCGGCCAGCGCGTGCTTCTTGACCAGGGTCCAGAACATCTGCCGGGTCATGCCGGCGCGGCGCGCGGTGACGAACAGCGCATCGACGCGCGCGCCGTTGAGCAGGAGCGTACGCGACTCGCCGACGTAGCGGACCAGCCAGTGCTGCGCCTCGCCGCCGATCGGCACGAGCCGTTCCTTGCCACCCTTGCCGGTGACGCGCAGGACGCCCTGGCGCAGGTTGACCTGGTCGGCACGCAGGCCGACCAGCTCGCTGACGCGCAAGCCGGTCGCGTACATCAGCTCGAGCATGGCGCGGTCGCGCACGCCCAGCGGCGTCTCCTGCGGCGCATGCAGCAGCGCCTCGACTTCGCTCTCGGCCAGCGCCTTGGGCAGGCTGCGCGGCAGCTTGGGCGCGTCGACGAGCAGGGTCGGATCCTCGCCGATGCGGCCGTCGCGCAGCAGCAGCCGGTAGAAATGGCGCAGCGCCGAGAGCAGGCGCGCATTCGAGCGCGCGCTGTAGCCCCGGCCGCTGATGCCTCCCTTCTGAGCCCGTGAGGCGAGATATCGGAACAGCAGCTCGCGCCGGCATTCGGCAAGGCTCGAATCCTGCCCGGGCGCGGCCAGCCAGCGCGCAAAGGCGACCAGGTCGCGCCGGTAGCCGGCCAGGGTGTTGTCGGCCAGGCCGAGTTCCGACCAGGCGCGCTCGAGGAACGCGTCGATCAGCACGCGATCCGCGGTGCCCGGCTGTGGCTGGGATGCCTGTTTGTCTGCCACGTCTGCTCGCGTCCGTCTTGCGCGCCGCGGCGCAAACCCGGAGGCTAGCGCGAATTGACTCCGCGCACGATCATGAACCCGCCCGCATACGCCCCGCTCTGGCTTCGCCTGGCCGCCCTGCTCTACGACCTGCTGGTACTGGTTGCCGTCTGGATGGCCGCAGCCGGCCTGGTCCTGCTCGCCTTTCGCGGCGACGTCGACGTGGCCCACCAGCCGCCGCTCTTTCATCATGTCCTGCAGGGCGTGTTGCTCGTCCTGACCGCGCTCTACTTCGCCGTCTCCTGGGCGCGCGGCGGCCAGACCATCGGCATGCGCGCCTGGCGCGTGCGCATCATCGATGCGCAGGAAAATCCACCGGACCTGCGTCGCTCGCTGTTGCGCTTCGTCCTCGCCATTGCGTCCGCGCTGCTGCTCGGCTTCGGCTTCATCTGGTGCCTGTTCGACCGCGAAAGGCGCGGCTGGCACGACGTCGTGACGAAGACGCGCATGGTCCGGTTGCGCAAGCCCGGCAGCCCGGACTGAGCGAATTGCGTCGCGTGTATTTCGCCGCAAGAGTCGTCGAAGTTGCCTCCAACGCAATCAGGAACCCGAAGGTTGGCGCCGGGAGGTCCAGTGCACATGCAGCCAACAGCAACGACAAGCCACGGCCAGTGTATAGCTATCCTGTAGGAGCCCGTTTACAGGCGAGCATTTCGTCCATTCGCGATGGACATCGCCCGTAAACGGGCTCCTACAGGGCATCGGTTACCTCGGCATTGGCGGGGAATACGGCCTGTCGCCTGGCGGCCATTCCCCATTCCCCATTCCCCATTCCCCATTCCCCATTCCCCATTCCCCATTCCCGAATCCCTAATCCCTAATCCCTAATCCCTAATCCCTAATCCCTAATCCCGGCCTTCAAGCATTACGGCGGAACCACGCGTACGCCATCGCGATCAGCAGCACCGGCGGGATCGTGTTGGCCAGCGCCGGCGGCAATCCGTACACCGCGCCCATGCTGACCACGGTGCGCTGCAGGAAATAGAACCCGATCGACAGCACGATGCCGATGAACAGTCGCTTCGACAGGCCGCCGCTGCGCAGCGCGCCAAACGCGAACGGCAGCGCGCAGAAGGCCAGCACGAGGACATTGACCGGGTAGAACAGGCGCGCCCAGTAGGCTTCGCGGAAATCACGCGAGTCCTGGCCGTTGCGCTCGAGGTAGGCGATGTTGCGCGAGAGCTCGCGCAGGTTGAGATAATCGAGGTTGACGATGCTCAGCGCGAGCAGGTCGGGATCGAGCCCGGACGGCCAGTTCAGTTCCGCGCTCTGCGTGCTCGTCGCCGAAGCCTCGCCGAACACGGTGCGGCGCACGTCGAAGAGCTTCCACTGGCCTAGCACGTGTTCCGCGCGTGCCGCCACCGACAGCGTGAGCAGGCGCCCGTCCGGGTCGAATTCGAAGACCCTGACGCGACTGAGATCGACCACCGTGTCATTGCCGGCCTGGCGCGCGCGTCCGCTGCCGGCATTGACGAAGGTGTCGCCATCGCGTGCCCACAGGCTGCCGCCCTTGGCCAGGCTGACGTCCTTCGATTTCGCCGCCAGCGCCAGCGACTTGGCGCTTTGCTCGCCGAGCGGCGCCAGGGTTTCTCCGAGCACGACGACCAGCGCGGTCAGCACGACCAGGGTGAACACCACCGAGGCGCAGATGCGCAGCTTCGACAATCCTGCGGCGCGAAGCGCGGTCAGCTCGCCGGTTCCGGCCAGCGCGCCGAGGCCGACCAGTCCACCGATCAGGGCCGCGTAGCCGAACATTTCGTAAAGCCGGCGCGGCACCGTCAGCAGCGTATAGCTGGCCGCCTTGGCCAGCGTGTAGCTGCCGCGCCCGACGTCATTGAGTTCACCGATGAAGATCGTGAACGCATCGAAGCCGACGAGGATGAACCAGGTCAGCCCGACCGCCGCGAGGACCGACATCGCGACCAGCCGGTCGACCCGCTTGAACGTGACCGGCCTCATGCGGCCGTCCGCCGGCGACCACGCAGCCGCCCTCCGCGCCAGATCAGCCAAAGCGCGATCAGCAGGGTGGGCAGGTAGACCCACCACAGGCCGAACCCGGTGGGCAGCTTGCCGTGCGCGATCCACGAGCGGCCGAGGGCGAGGGAATTGGCAAATACGATATAGGCGAGCACCGCGATGATCAGGCTCGCATAGCGCGGCTGGCGCGGGCTGGTACGCGAAAGCGGCAAGGCCAGCAGGGCCAGGATCAGGGTCGATACCAGCGGCGCCAGGCGCCAGTGCAGCTCGGCGCGCTGCACGGTATCGGTGCTGGTCCAGAGCTCGCTGGTCGGCGCCGCGCGCTTGACCGCATCGGAGTTGTCCACGGCATCGTTGTCGGCCAGCTTGATGTCGTTGCGTTCGAAGCGCAGCAGGCGGAAATCGTCCTGTCCGGGATGGCCTTCGACACGGAACCCGTCGCGCAGGGAGAGGAAGCGGTCGCCACCGGAGGTATCGCGATACAGCTCGCCGTTCCTCGCCGTGATGATGTTGATCTGCGAGGTGCCATCGGCATCGACGCGTTCGCTCTCGACGAACATGCGCTGGAATTTCGAGCCCTCCGGCGACATGCCGTTGACGTAGATGATGCCCTCGCGGCCCGGCAGCGAAACGAAGCGCCCCGGTTCGAGGCCGGCGATCAGCAGCGAACGGTTGGCCTCGTCGACCAGGTGCTGGGAAAAGCGCATGGCCGAGGGCGCCACCCAGAATGCGACCAGGCCGAGCAGCAGCGCGACCGGCACGACAAGCAGGGCCAGCGGCCGCAACAATCCGCCGACGTCGAGGCCGGACGCGCTCAGCACGGCCATCTCGCTGTCCTTGTAAAGCCGCCCGAAGGCAAGCAGGATGCCGAGAAACACGGCCAGCGGCAGCAGTACATTGAGGCTGTCGATGGCGCGCAGGCCGATCATGGCGACCAGCAGGTCGGCCGGGACCCGGCCGCGGGCCACCTGGTTGAGCACCGCGATCAGCGATTCGCCGATGCTGATCAGGAGCAGGACCGCGGCGATGGCGAGGAATGTCATCGCCAGCTCGCGGAACAGGTAACGGTCGATGATGCGCAGCACCGGTGGTCTATGCCTTAGAATGAGGGGTTTGGCGCTGTGGTCTGGCCGCGCGCGACCCCGCAAGTCTACCGATCTGCACGATCCGGCGCGTGGCTTGCGGCATTTTCATCCTGAATACGGAATTTGCAATGACCCTGAAGTTCAGCTTGACCCGTGAATCCCCCGAATCCACCGACACCCCGTGCGCTATCGTCGGCGTCTACGCCGGCGGCGCCTTCAGCGATGCTGCGGCGCGTGTCGACCAGGCTTCCTCGGGTGCGGTCAGGCGCCTCGTCGACAGCGGCGACATCACGGCCAAGCTCGGCAACAGTTCGCTGCTGTTCGCCCTGCCCGGGGTCAAGGCCGGCCGCGTGCTGGTGGTCGGCCTCGGCGAGAAGGAGAAGTTCGACGCCGCCGCCTTCAACCGCGCCGCACTCGAGGCGGGTCGGGCGCTCAAGGCGCTGCCGGTCGCCAGTGCGGTTTCCTGGCTGACCGAGGTCGACGTGCCCGGGCGCGGCAACGCCTGGAAGCTGCGCACTGCGGCGCTGGCCGCCGACCAGCATGCCTATCGCTACACCGCGACGTTCAAGCCGAAGGACAAGCCGAAGACGCCACAGCTCGAGGCACTCGCGTTCCATGGAGCGGACGAGGACCTCGCCCTGAAGCAGGCCGCCGCCATGGCCAGCGGCGTGCGCTTCGCGCGCGAGCTCGGCAACCTGCCGCCGAACATCTGCAATCCGGCCTATATCGCCGGACAGTCGCAATCCTTCGCCAACGCCCACGAGGGCGTCAGCTGCGAAATCCTCGAACGCGAGGACATGGAAAAGCTCGGCATGGGCTCCCTGCTCGGCGTCGCGCGCGGTTCGGCCAATCCACCCAAGCTCGTCGTGCTGCGCTATAACGGCGGCAACGGCGAAGCCAAGCCCTACGTACTGGTCGGCAAGGGCATCACATTCGATACCGGCGGCATCTCGCTCAAGCCCGGAGCGGGCATGGAGGAAATGAAGTTCGACATGTGCGGCGCGGCCGGCGTGCTCGGCGCCTTCGTGGCCGCCGTCGAACTCGCGCTGCCGGTCAACCTGGTCTGCATCGTTGCTGCGGTGGAGAACATGCCGGACGGCAACGCCTACCGACCCAGCGACGTGCTGACCAGCATGTCCGGACAGACCATCGAAGTGCTCAACACCGATGCCGAGGGCCGCCTGATCCTGTGCGACGCGCTGACCTACGCGCAGCGCTTCGAACCCGAAGTCATCATCGACGCGGCGACCTTGACCGGCGCCTGCGTGGTCGCCCTGGGCAAGCATGCCAGCGGCCTGATGACCCAGGACGAGGAACTCGCCGCCCAGTTGCTCGATGCCGGCATGAACACGCTCGACCGCGCCTGGCGCCTGCCCTTGTGGGACGACTACCAGACCGGGCTTGAGTCGGCGTTCGCCGATGTCTCCAATCTCGGCGGCAAGTATGGCGGCGCAATCACCGCCGGCTGCTTCCTGTCGCGCTTCACCACCGGCTATCGCTGGGCCCACCTCGACATCGCCGGCACGGCCTGGAACGAGGGCCGCAAGGGCCTCGCCACGGGCCGCCCGGTGCCGCTGCTGGTCCAGTACCTGATCGATCGCTGCGCGTGAACGAGCCGCTCGACTTCGGGCGCCGGCAGAAGCAGGCCGCCCTCGCCGCCATGCTCGGCGTTTCGCTGGTAACCGGCATCCTCGTTGCCGCGTTCGCCCCAGAAAGCGGCGCGGCCGGGGTACCGATGTGGGTGCAGCTGCTCGCCAACCTGGCCCTGTTGCTGCTCGGCTTCCGCTGGCTGCAGATCGACAGCGCCCAGCTCGACATCCGCCGGCCGCTCTGGCTCAACATCGGCATCATCCTGCTCGCCGCGATCTTCGTTCCGTACTATTTCTACAAGACCCGCCCGCCCGGTGCGCGCCTGGTGCCGATCGTGTCGTTCTTCGGCCTGGTCATGGCCTGCGCGATGGCCTCGGCGATCGGTACCGTCCTCATGTCTTCGTTGCAGCCCGGCAGCGCACCGCCGGCAACGTTCTGATCCGATGCCGCGCGCCGACTTCTACCTGATCGACAAGCCGCGCTTCCGCGAGGACCCGCTGCTGCTGGTCTGCGAACTGGCCAGGAAGGCGTTCGCCAGCGAACAGCCCACCGTCATCTTCGCCCGCTCGCAGGACCAGGCCGAAGCGATCGACGCGCGCCTGTGGGAATTCGACGAGGATGCCTTCATCCCGCACCAGATCGCCGGCGACGACGACGACGCCATCACCGCCGTGCTGATCGTGCCGCCCGGCATCGACGCCGGCGAACGTCCGCTGGCGATCAACCTGCGCGACGACTGTGCGCTGGGCAGGCACGAGCGCGTCCTCGAAGTCGTCGCCGCCGAACCCGCCGAACGCGATGGTTCGCGCAAGCGCTGGAGCGAATACAAGCGCCTCGGCTACGAACTGAACAAGCACGATATGTGAGGGGCGGGAATGGGGAATGGAGAATGGGGAATGGAAGAAGCAGACTCCCCAGGTTCCCCAAGTTCTGCCCTTGATTTTCCCATTCCCCATTCCCCATTCCCCATTCCCGATTCCCGTTTATGGACAAAAGTTTCGAACCCGGCCAGATTGAACCGAAGTGGTACGCGCAGTGGGAGGCCGCCGGCGCGTTCAAGCCGCACGGCAATGGCGAGCCGTATTGCATCCTGCTGCCGCCGCCGAACGTGACCGGCACCCTGCACATGGGCCATGCCTTCCAGCAGACCATCATGGATGCGCTGTGCCGCTACCAGCGCATGCGCGGCTCGCGCACCTTGTGGCAGGGCGGCAGCGACCATGCCGGCATCGCCACGCAGAAGATCGTCGAGAACCAGCTCGCAGCCGTTGGCAAGACGCGCCACGATCTCGGCCGCGACAGGTTCATCGAGCGCGTCTGGGAGTGGAAGCAGGAATCCGGTTCGACGATCAGCAACCAGATGCGCCGCCTCGGCGCCTCGGTCGACTGGTCGCGCGAGCGATTCACGATGGACGAAGGCCTGTCCGCCGCGGTGCGCCGCGTGTTCGTGCAGTGGTACCGGGACGGCCTGCTCTATCGCGGGCGTCGCCTGGTCAACTGGGATCCGGTGCTGATGACCGCGGTCTCCGACCTCGAGGTCAACAGCGAGGAGAAGGACGGAAGCCTTTGGTCGATCCGCTATCCGGCCAGCGATGGCGGCGAAGGCCTGGTGGTGGCGACGACGCGCCCGGAAACCATGCTCGGCGATGTCGCCGTGGCCGTGCATCCGGACGACGAGCGCTACCAGGCGCTGATCGGCAAGACGCTGAAACTTCCGTTGACCGATCGCGAGATCCCGGTCATCGCGGACAGCTATGTCGAACGCGAGTTCGGCACCGGCTGCGTCAAGATCACCCCGGCGCATGATTTCAACGATGCGCAGATCGGCGCCCGGCACGGGCTAAAGCCCATATCCATTTTCAAATTGGATGGTCGAATCAAAGACTCGGAACTCGATGACTTCACGTTTAGGGCGCGCGCTCCTTCAGGCGAGTCGCAACAGTCCGATGCAAAGGACGGAATCGTCGGCGAATCGACAGTTTCCCTCATCCCAGAGAAATATCGCGGGCTTGATCGCTTCGTTGCACGCAGAGAAATACTGAACGATCTCGCACTTGTTGGCCTGCTTGTCGAGACGAAGAAGCACAAGCTGCAGGTGCCGATCAGCCAGCGCACCGATGCGGTCATCGAGCCGATGCTGACCGACCAGTGGTTCCTCGACCTGACCAGCGACACGCGCGTCGACGGCAAGCCGGGACCGGGCGGACGCAAGGCCATCACCGAACCCGCCCTCGAGGCGGTGCGCGGCGGCGCGATCCGCTTCGTGCCGGAAAACTGGTCGAGCACCTACACGCAATGGCTGGACAACATCCAGGACTGGTGCGTCAGCCGCCAGCTCTGGTGGGGCCATCGCATCCCGGCCTGGTTCGACGAGGCCGGCAACATCTTCGTCGGCGAGGACGAGGCCGATGCCCTCGCCCACGCGGATACGAAGCCGGTCGGCACCCTGCGCCAGGACGAGGATGTCCTCGACACCTGGTTCTCCTCGGCGCTGTGGCCGTTCTCGACCATGGGCTGGCCGGCCAGCGGCCCGGTCAGCGAAAACGGCGAGATCGTCGCCGACTGGTCCAAGGACCAGGCCTTCATCCCGAGCGCGGTGCTCGTCACCGGCTTCGACATCATCTTCTTCTGGGTCGCGCGCATGGTCATGGCGACCCAGTACTTCACCGGCAAGGTGCCATTCCGCGAGGTCTACATCAATGCCATCGTGCGCGATGCCGAAGGCCAGAAGATGTCGAAGTCCAAGGGCAACACGATCGACCCGCTCGACCTGATCGACGGCATCGACCTCGAATCGCTGGTCCGCAAATCGACCGCCTCGCTGCTGATTCCGCAGGTGCGCGAGAAGGTCGAAAAGCGCATCCGCAAGGACTACCCCGAGGGCATCGCCGCGGTCGGCACCGATGCGATGCGCTTCACCTTCGCCGCGCTGGCCACCTACGGGCGCACGATCAACTTCGACCTCAAGCGTGCCGAGGGCTACAAGAATTTCTGCAACAAGCTGTGGAATGCCGCGCGGTTCGTGTTGATGAATGTGGACGAGGCGGGAATAGGGAATGGGGAATCGGGAGTAGGCAAAGCGCCAGCCACTGCCGCTGAGCATTGGATTCTCTCGCGACTCGCGGAAACTCTTGCCGAAGTCGAGGCGCAGTTCGTGACCTATCGCTTCGACCTGGTGGCGCAGGCGCTTTACGAGTTCGTCTGGAATGATTACTGCGACTGGTTCCTTGAACTGAGCAAGCCGGCCCTGAACGGCAGCGATGTCCAGGCTGCTGCTTCGACGCGGCTGACCCTGCTGCGCGTGCTCGAGGCGATCCTGCGCGCCCTGCACCCGATCACGCCGTTCATCACCGAGGAAATCTGGCAGAACGTCGCGCCCAGGCTCGGCATCGGCGGGGACAGCGTGTCCGCGCGACCCTACCCGCGCAGCGACGAATTTTCGGCTGGCGTGGAAGCGGGCGCCGTGGCCGACATCGAGTGGCTCAAGTCGGTGCTCGGCGAGGTCCGGCGTATCCGCAGCGAGATGAACATCCCGCCGGGCAAGCAGATTCCCCTGCTGTTCGCCCGGGGCAACGATGTCGATCGCCAGCGCATCGAGCGCTTCTCGGGCCAGATCGCCTTCCTCGCCCGCACCGAATCGCAGCGCTGGCTCGCCGCGGACGAACAGGAACCGGCCTCGGCCTCGGCCATCATCGGCGAGCTGCGCGTGCTGATTCCGCTGGCGGGCCTGATCGACCTCGATGCAGAGAAGGCGCGGCTGGAGAAGGAGATCAGGCGCATCGACGGCGAGATCGCCAAGTGCAACGGCAAGCTCGGCAACTCGACCTTCGTCGCCAATGCGCCGGCCGCCGTGGTCGACCAGGAGCGCCAGCGCCTGGCCGATTTCACGGTGACCCTGAATGGTCTGCGCGAGCAGCTGGGGAGGCTCTGAGCCGGGAATGGGGAATGGGGCATGGGGAATAGATAAAGCAGAACCACGCCGTGCGGCGGGAAATCGGCTTTTCAACCATTCTCCATTCCCCATTCCCCATTCCCCCCCAAGACATGACGCCCCGCCCCCGGATCGGCGATAATCCGCAATCCCCTTTTCCCTGACCGACTGCCCTGGCCCCTCAGGCCGCGTCGGTTTCGTCCATACCCGGAGTTCGCATGCAATACATCTACACGATGATCGGCGTCAGCAAGATCGTCCCGCCGAAGCGCCAGATCATCAAGGACATTTCGCTCTCGTTCTTCCCGGGCGCCAAGATCGGCCTGCTCGGCCTGAACGGCGCCGGCAAGTCGACCGTGCTGCGCATCATGGCCGGCACCGACACCGACTACCAGGGCGAAGCGCGCGCCAACCCCGGCACCAAGATCGGCTACCTCGAACAGGAGCCGAACCTCGATCCGGACAAGACCGTGCGCGAGGTCGTCGAGGAAGGCGTGGCCGACATCATCCACGCGCAGCAGCGCCTTGACGAGGTCTATGCCGCCTATGCCGAGGAAGGCGCGGATTTCGACAAGCTCGCCGCCGAACAGCAGCGCCTCGAAAGCCTGCTCGCGGTGACCGACGCGCACGCCCTCGAACGCCAGCTCGAGGTCGCCGCCGACGCGCTGCGCCTTCCACCGTGGGAGGCCAATGTCGGCAAGCTGTCCGGTGGCGAGAAGCGCCGCGTCGCGCTGTGCCGCCTGCTGCTGTCGAAACCCGACATGCTCCTGCTCGACGAGCCGACCAACCATCTCGATGCGGAATCCGTCGAATGGCTGGAACACTTCCTCGCCGACTTCCCGGGCACGGTCGTCGCGGTCACCCATGACCGCTACTTCCTCGACAACGCGGCCGAATGGATCCTCGAACTCGACCGTGGCCGCGGCATTCCGTGGAAGGGCAACTACTCCTCGTGGCTAGAGCAGAATCGCGAGCGCCTGAAGCAGGAAGAATCGAGCGAGAAGGCGCGCCAGAAGGCGATCCAGCGCGAACTCGAATGGGCGCGCAGCAACGCCAAGGGCGGCCGCAGCAAGGGCAAGGCGCGACTGTCGAAGATCGAGGAACTGCAGTCGATCGACTACCAGCGCCGCAACGAGACCAACGAGATCTTCATTCCGCCGGGCGAACGCCTCGGCAGCTCGATCATGGAATTCAAGAACGTCACCAAGTCGTTTGGCGACCGCCTGCTGATCGAGGACCTGAGCTTCGTCGTTCCGCATGGCGCGATCATCGGCATCATCGGCCCGAACGGCGCCGGCAAGTCGACCCTGTTCAAGATGATCATGGGGATGGAAAAGCCGGACAAGGGCGAGATCACGCGCGGGCAGACGGTCAAGGTCGCCTATGTCGACCAGAGCCGCGAAAAGCTCGAAGGCGACCACAACGTGTTCCAGGAGATTTCCGGCGGCGCCGACATCCTCAACATCAACGGCATCGAGATCCAGTCGCGCGCCTATCTCGGCCGCTTCAACTTCAAGGGCCAGGACCAGCAGAAGCTGGTCGGTACGCTCTCGGGCGGTGAACGCGGGCGCCTGCACCTGGCCAAGACCCTGCTGCAGGGCGGCAACGTGCTGCTCCTCGACGAACCCTCGAACGATCTCGATATCGAAACCCTGCGCGCGCTCGAGGATGCCCTGCTCGAGTTCCCCGGCAACGTCTTCGTGATCTCGCATGACCGCTGGTTCCTCGACCGCATCGCCACGCACATCCTCGCCTTCGAAGGCGATTCGCACGTCGAATTCTTCACCGGCAACTACCGCGAATACGAGGAAGACAAGAAGCGCCGCCTCGGCGACGATGCCTCGACGCCGCACCGGCTTCGTTACAAGAAGCTGGCCTGAGAGCCGGGAATGGAGAATAGGGAATGGGGAGTCGACAAAGCGGCTCCCGGACGATTCATCCTTGCCTGGCTGGATGCTTCATCTGGATACTGAGGATTGGAACGAGATGCAAAACCGGATTCCATGTGCTGGCACGCGGTCCTCGAACCCGGGAACATCCCCTCGATGCGGGGGGCACACATCGGCCAT
Source organism: Dokdonella sp. (assembly GCA_036734345.1). GTDB lineage: Bacteria > Pseudomonadota > Gammaproteobacteria > Xanthomonadales > Rhodanobacteraceae > Dokdonella. Next base: position 80,755 of record DAIMYT010000001.1, read on the forward strand.
GATCGCCTTCGATTGCACCGATGCAAATTCACCGATTTCGTGGAATCGCATCGCCCCATTCCCCACTCCCCATTCCCGATTCCCGCCCCGCCCCGCCAATGACCTTCATTGAATCCCTGCGCGCCGCCTGGCAGCGAAACAATTCGCTGGTCTGCGTCGGACTGGATCCGGAGCCCGCGCGTTTCCCTGCGCAGTTCGCCGAGGACAGCGACGCGGTGTTCGCTTTCTGCCGCGACATCGTCGATGCGACGGCCGACCTGGTCTGCTGTTTCAAGCCGCAGATCGCGCATTTCGCCGCTCTCGGCGCAGAGGATGCGCTGCAACGGCTGATCGCGCACATCCATGCGCACCAGCCCGGCGTGCCGGTCATCCTCGACGCCAAACGCGGCGATATCGGCTCGACCGCGCAGCACTATGCCCGCGAAGCCTTCGATCGTTACCAGGCCGATGCGGTCACGGTGAACCCCTATCTTGGCCGCGATTCGCTGCAGCCCTTCCTCGACCGCGCCGACAAGGGCGTGGTCATCCTCTGCCGCACATCGAACCCGGGCGCAGGCGATGTGCAGGATCTCGACGTCGGCGGCAAGCCGCTCTATCAACATGTCGCCGCAATGGTTGCCGGCGAGTGGAACGCCAACGGCAACTGCCTGCTGGTCACCGGCGCGACCTATCCCGCCGAACTGGCCGAAGTCAGGCGCATCGTCGGCGACCTGCCGCTGCTCGTGCCGGGCATCGGCGCGCAGGGCGGCGATGTCGAGGCCGTGCTGCGCAACGGCCAGTCGGCCGATGGCACGGGCCTCCTGATCTCCTCCTCGCGCGCCATCCTTTACGCTGGCGGCGGCGATGATTTCGCCAATGCGGCGCGCGAGGCCACGCTGTCGCTGCGCGAGGAAATCAATCGCCATCGCGGCGCGAACGCGGCTTAGGGATTCGCCATGTTCACCGTGGCACTGACCGGTGGGATCGCTTCAGGCAAATCGGCTGTCGAGCAGCGCTTCGCTGCGCGCGGCATCGAGATCATCGATGCCGACCAGGTCGCGCGCGAGGTGGTGGCGATTGGCACGCCCGGGCTTGCCGCGATCATCGATGCATTCGGTGCCGGCGTGCTCGCCGCCGATGGTTCGCTGGATCGGCAGCAGATGCGCCAGCGTGTCTTCGCCGACGCCGCCTCGCGACGTCGCCTCGAGGCCATCATCCACCCACTCGTGCGCCGTTCGATGTTGCGGCGCGCCGGCGCAGTGCGCAGCGCGTACGGCATGCTAGTGATTCCGCTTTTCGTCGAGTCCGGCGAATACGGCTGGGTCGATCGTGTTCTCGTTGTCGATGTGCCGCGCGAAATCCAGATTGCCCGCCTGCTCAAGCGCGATGGCGTCAGCCGGGAACTGGCCGAGTCGATGCTCGACGCCCAGGCCACGCGCGAGCAGCGTCTCGCCGTGGCCGACGACGTCATCGACAACCGGGGCGACATTGAGGCGCTGGATGATGCCGTCGAGTCGCTGCACAGGAAGTACCTGGCGCTCGCCGGCTAGCCCCGCTGCGTCCAGTCGGTGCTCCCATCGCCTCCGTATTGCGCACGGCAGGACTGACGGCGTACCAGCTTGCGCGCCCAGCCGGCGCATTGGCCGATGTTCGTCGCCGGGCTGCCGACGCCGACTGTCATCATCGCATCAAGGAAATTCAACAGCCGGACCGGGTCGGCGCCAACGACCTACTGCAGGTCGACCGAGGCATGGACGAAACTCGCACTTTGCATCTGCAACTGCTGCGACAAGCTGGCGTTGACCGGTGGGCCCGGGCCGACCAGATTGATGTTGGGCGGAACGAGGTCCTGGGTGGAAGAGACGTCGCAGGTTTCGTCGAGATCGGACTTCCAGCGCAGGCTGCCGCGGGTGCAGTCGATGAACGCGGCCAGCGAGTTTGAAGTCGGGGTTGTCGGGAGATTGGGCGTTCCGCACTTCCGTTCGTCGGCCATGCCGCAGTGCGTGAAAGAGCCTCATTGGCCCCGAAGCCGGTTGAAAGGGGCCGTCGTGAACGGGGGGAGGGGGGTGCCGAAGCGGACCGTGTGTCGGGCGAATTCGCCAAACCGATACCGTACCACTATGGCCAGAGCGCGCGAATCGCGGCAATTCCCTGGAAGCCGTGCTCGTGCGACGTGCACAGGTCGGTTCTGTCGAGTCCGCCGAGGGCGTACACAGGTAGCGAAGCCTCGGCCAGGAGAAGCGCTGCGCACGCCCAGCCCAGCGGGACTGCCTGCGCGTGCGTCGAGGTGGGTCTTACCGGCGAGAGCGTAGCGAAATCTGCGCCAATTGCGGCCGCATGCGCAAGTTCACCGGCATTGTGGCAGGACACGCCGACCCACTTGTTGCCCGCCATCGGCCGCCGTCGCAGGGTTCGTGCGGCATGAAACGGCAGGTGGACCCCGTCCAGGCCGAGCACGCCGGCCAGCTCGAAATCGGCATTCAGCAACACGTGGGCGCCATGGGCGCGGCAGAGGTCGCGGACGGGGCGGGCCAGTGCCGCCGTTTCCGCCCTTGGCCAGCCGGGCAGGCGCAGCTGGACCAGGCGGATTCCATCGGCCAGCGCGGATTCCAGGCGGACGAGGAAGTCTGGAACCCCGCCCGTGGCGGGCACCGGAGTGATCAGATAGCGTTCGGGCAGGCGCAGTGAAGTGACCACCGGCCAGTCCGCTGCCGGCAACCATGCCCGCTCGATCCGTTGCGGTTCGATCCATGCAATGCGCTGGTTCTCGCGCGGATGCAGCGTGCCTTCGTACGCGCTGACTTCATGGACGTCGAGGACGATCCGATCGAACGGCACGGCGATGCGCCTGCGCCCGATGCGGGCGCGGATGCCAAGCTCTTCGTGAAGTTCACGCGCCAGCGCCGCTTCGGCGGTCTCGCCCGGCTCGACCTTGCCACCGGGAAACTCCCAGAATCCGGCCATGTCCTTGCCGGGTGGGCGCTGCGCAAGCAGCACCCGACCCTGTGCATCGCGCACTATTCCTGCGACGACACGGATCCGGGCGCTACCGGCGGATGCAGATTCGGCCACGGCTGGCATCAGTGCCGCGATCCGCGGTGCCGCGACCGCCTCGCGATGGTCGCGACGGCCCTGCCCAGCCCGTCAGTTCAGGCTGCCGTGGCACTGCTTGTACTTCTTGCCCGAGCCGCACGGGCACGGATCATTGCGACCGACTTTCGGCGCTTCGCGCATCATCGGCACCGAGGCCTGGGCATTGCTCTGCAACGCTGCCGGCGCTTCCTCATCACCGTAGCCGGGTGGCTGGGCGTGCTGGAACTGCCTTGTCTTCGCCTGTGCTTCGGCTTGCGCGCGCTGCTCGGCCTCGAGTGCGCGAACCTCTTCCTCGCTGCGGATGCGCACGCGCGCCAGCAGCTGCACGAGTTCGTGCTTGATGCGCTCGAGCATCTGCTGGAACAGCAGGAACGATTCGCGCTTGAACTCCTGCTTGGGCTGCTTTTGCGCATAGCCGCGCAGGTAGATGCCCTGGCGCAGGTAATCCATGCTGGTCAGGTGTTCCTTCCAGCAGTTGTCGACGACCGACAGCATCACGTGTTTCTCGAGCGAGCGCATGGTCTCCTCGCCGAGCAGCGTTTCCTTCTCGCGGAACAGGCGCGCGGCGGCGTCCTCGACGCGGGCGAGTATCGAATCCGCGTCGGCCTCTTCCTGGTCCTCGAGCCAGCCTTTCAGGTCGAGCTTGAGGCCGAACTCCGATTCGAGCTCCTTCTCGAGCCCGACGATGTTCCACTGGTCGTCGACCGAATTGGGTGGCACGAAACGACGCACGAGTTCGGCGAAGACATCCTCGCGGATGCTCGCCACGGTTTCGCCGACGCCCTCGCTTTCGAGCAGTTCGTTGCGCTGTTCGTAGATGACCTTGCGCTGGTCGTTGGCGACATCGTCGAACTCGAGCACGTTCTTGCGGAAGTCGAAGTTCTGCGCCTCGACCTTGCGCTGCGCGTTCATGATCTGCTTGGTGACCATGCGATCCTGGATGGCGTCTTCTTCCTTCATGCCGAACATGCGCATGAGCCCGGCTACGCGTTCGCCCATGAAGATGCGCAGCAGGTTGTCTTCCAGCGACAGGTAGAAGCGGCTTGAACCCGGGTCGCCCTGGCGGCCGGAACGACCGCGCAGCTGGTTGTCGATGCGCCGCGATTCGTGGCGTTCGGTGCCGATGATGCGCAGGCCGCCGGCTTCCAGCACGGTGGCGTGGCGCAGCTTCCATTCCGCCGTGACGCGCTCGCGCTCGGCCTTGGAGGTCTCTTCCGGCAGTGCGGCCAGCTCGGCTTCGAGGTTGCCGCCAAGCACGATGTCGGTACCGCGACCGGCCATGTTGGTGGCGATGGTGACCACGCCGGGACGCCCGGCCTGGGCGACGATGATCGCCTCGCGTTCGTGCTGCTTGGCGTTGAGCACCTCGTGCGGCACGTTCGACTTGGTCAGCAGGCCGGACAGGTATTCCGAGGTCTCGATCGATGTCGTGCCGACCAGCACGGGCTGCTTGCGCTCGTAGCAATCCTTGATGTCGTCGATGATCGCGTCGTACTTGTTCTTGGCCTTGAGGAAGACCACGTCCGGCTCGTCCTTGCGCACCATCGGCCGGTGCGTCGGGATGACCACGACCTCGAGGCCGTAGATCGACTGGAACTCGAACGCTTCGGTATCGGCGGTGCCGGTCATGCCGGCCAGCTTCTTGTACAGACGGAAGTAGTTCTGGAAGGTGATCGAGCCGAGCGTCTGGTTCTCGCGCTGGATCGGCACGCCCTCCTTCGCCTCGACCGCCTGGTGCAGGCCGTCGGACCAGCGCCGCCCGGCCAGGGTGCGCCCGGTGAACTCGTCGACGATGATCACTTCGCCGTCGCGCACGATGTAGTCGACGTCGCGCTGGTAGATGGCATGCGCGCGCAGGCCGGCATTGAGGTGATGGACGACGGCAAGATGCTTGGTGTCGTAGAGGCTTTCGCCCTCGCCGATGATGCCGTCGCGGCGCAGCAGCACTTCGGCGTGCTCCATGCCGGCTTCCGACAGGTGCACCTGGCGCTGTTTTTCGTCGACCCAGAAATCACCCTCGCTGTCTTCCTTCTCCTGGCGCACGAGCTTGGGCACCAGGCGGTTGACCTTGACGTAGAGCTGCGGTGATTCGTCGGTCGGGCCGGAAATGATCAGCGGCGTGCGCGCCTCGTCGATCAGGATCGAGTCGACCTCGTCGACGATGGCGAACTGGAGCGTGCGCTGGTAGCGCTGTTCCTTCGACTGCGCCATGTTGTCGCGCAGGTAGTCGAAGCCGAATTCGTTGTTGGTGCCGTAGGTGATGTCGGCATCGTAGGCGCCGCGCTTGTCGGCGTGGTCCATGCCCGGATAGACGACACCGACGCTCATGCCGAGGAAGTTGTAGATGCGGCCCATCCAGCCGGAGTCGCGGCGGGCGAGGTAGTCGTTGACGGTGACGACGTGCACGCCCTTGCCGGCCAATGCATTGAGATAGACCGGCAGGGTGCCGACCAGGGTCTTGCCTTCGCCGGTACGCATTTCGGCGATCTTGCCCATGTGCAGGACCATGCCGCCGATCAGCTGCTCGTCGTAGTGGCGCAGGCCGATGACGCGCCTGGCCGCTTCGCGCACGACGGCGAAGGCTTCGGGAAGGACCGAATCGAGTGACTCGCCGTCGCTGACCCGCTTGCGGAATTCGTCGGTCATGCCGCGCAGGGCCGCGTCGTCCATGGCTTCGAAGCGCGGCTCGAGTGCGTTGATGCGCACCACGGTCTTGTTCAGCGTGCGCAGGATGCGCTCATTGCGGCTGCCAAAAATGCTGGTCAGGAAACGTTGCAACATCGGTCTTTGTTGTCCGGATAGGGCCGCGGGGCCCGCGCGAGGCGGCACGGCAGAAAAGCGAAGGCCGCCGATGATACGGCGGCCTCGGCATAACACCAAGCTAGCTGGGGGTTACATTGGCCGATTCAAGGGCGGTTTGGCTGCCTTTTCGCTGGTCTCAGGCCTTGTTGGCGCGGGTCGAGCGCACATAGGCCATCGGATTGACCGGGCGCCCGTTGAGCCAGACCTCGAAATGGCAATGCGGGCCGGTCGAACGGCCGCTCGAGCCGACCTTGGCGATGACCTGGCCGACGTGCACGCGGGTCCCGACTTCGACCACGTTGCGTGAATTGTGCGCATAGCGGGTCATGTAGCCGTTGCCGTGATCGATCTCGACCACGTTGCCGTAACCGTTGCGCACCGCCGAGTAGGTCACCACGCCCTCGGCGACGGCGAGCACGTCGCTGCCCATCGGCACGTCGAAATCGACGCCGAGGTGGACAGCCTGGCGCCCGGTGATCGGATCGGTGCGCGAGCCGTAGCCTGACGCCACGTAGCCATGCGCGACCGGCATGCCGGTCGGCAGCAGGGCGTTGTCGATCTTGCGGTCGAACAGCAGGTTCTCGAGCACGCCCAGTTGCGCTTCCTGGCGCTCGAACTCGGCGCGCAGGCTGTCGATGTCACTGCCCAGAGGCAGCGGCGAGGCATTCTCGGAAAGCGCCTCTTCCGGGCCACCCAGGGCCGGTTCCGAGGCGAAATCGAATTCGCCGTCCTCGAGCTTGCCGACCTGGGTCAGGCGGTCGCCGAGGGCATTCAGGCGGGTTGCCTGGGCGCGCAACTGGCCGATCTGCATGGCCAGCGCGTCGAGGTTGCGCCGCGAATCGCTTTCCAGGCTGCCCAGTTCGCCCTTCTGCAGTTCGATCTGGGCGCGCAGCGCCAACAGATCGCGCATCGCCGCATCCCGCGGATTGACTGTCAGCACGGCGACGGCAAAGCCGATTCCGGCAAACAGCAGGAAGACCGCGCCTATCAGCGAACCGGCCAGCACGCGACCGCGTTTGCTGCCAAGATCGATGCAACGCGGGGTCGAATGGGATTTCGCGACTAAAATGATGTTCATTGATTGTTCGCCGAATGGGTTTCGCCATGCAGCAAGGCCGTCCACCCCGCAAACCGCAAACGCGCACCCTGGTGCCGATCGCGGAATGTGCCGCCCTCGGCACGCTCGCGAGACGCGCGCGCGCTTTGGACCTGCTGGATGGAAAACTTCGCCACCACTTGCCCGACGCGCTGGCCCGCGAATGTCGCCTCGCGGATCTGCGCAACGGACGGCTAGTTTTTCTTGCGACGAGTCCGACATGGGCCACGCGCCTGCGGTTGCACCAGGCAATCCTGCTGGCCGAGGCCCGCGCCACCAGTGGCGGCGCTGTCGAACACTTCGTTGTGAAAGTGGCTGCCCTGCCGCCCGTTCCCCCGGAACCGGTCAGATCAAAACCGCTTTCCACCACCGCCGCAAACCATCTGCGCTCGGCGGCAAAAACCATCTCGGACCCGGAACTTCAGGCCCTGTACCTCGAATTGGCGTCCCTCGCCTCTAGTGATTCCCCACCGGAAACCTGACGGCTTCCTGCTCCCCTGAACCCAGGGGCCCCGGGGCGGGGTCCCTGCTGCAACTGCATGAATCAAAGCGCCTGCGCGGGATGCGCATAGGAAATCGGCGCCTTGGACTCATCATCGAAGCTGACCTCCTCCCAGGCTGTCTTGTCGGCCAGCAAGGCGCGCAGCAGCGTGTTGTTGAGCGCGTGGCCGGACTTGTAGCCATAGAATGCGCCAATCAGGCTGCGCCCGAGGAGATACAGGTCACCAATTGCGTCGAGGATCTTGTGTTTTACGAATTCGTCCTCGTAACGCAAACCGTCCTCGTTGAGGACGCGGTAGTCATCCAGCACGATCGAGTTGTCCATCGACCCGCCGAGGGCGAGATTGCGCTCGCGCAGCATCTCGATGTCGCGCATGAAGCCGAAAGTGCGCGCACGGCTGACTTCCTTGACGAAGGAGGTGGTCGAAAAGTCGATTTCGCTGGTCGATGTGCGCTTGGCGAACATCGGATGGTCGAAGTCGATCGAGAAACCGACCTTGAAACCATCGAAGGGCTCGAAACGGGCCCACTTGTCATCGTCACGCACGGTGACGGATTTCTTGATGCGCACGAAGCGCTTGGCCTTGGCCTGCTCCTCGATCCCGGCCGACTGCAGCAGGAAGACGAAGGGGCCCGCGCTGCCGTCCATGATCGGGACTTCGGGAGCCGACAGGTCGACGTAGGCATTGTCGATGCCCAGGCCGGCTATCGCCGACAGCAGGTGTTCGATCGTGGCGATGCGCACATCGCCCTTGACCAGGGTCGTCGAAAGCCGCGTATCGCCTACGTTTTCGCAACAGGACCGGATTTCCACCGGTTCGGGAAGGTCCACGCGCCGGAATACGATTCCCGTATCGACCGCAGCCGGACGCAAGGTCATATAGACCTTGTCACCCGTGTGGAGACCTACGCCTGTCGCCCTTATTACATTTTTGAGCGTGCGTTGTTTAATCATTTTCGTTGGTCTGACCCCTGGGGCAGGAGCATCAAAACGCCGGGGAGAGTAGCACAGCAAACCAGTCAGGGATAGTTAAGCCGATGTCAAAATCAGACATCTGTTGCACTTAAGCAACACCCCCGGAAAGCCTTGCGATTGCGGGTCCGCAGCGATTTCCACGGGCCGAGGAGCGGCCAGTTGCTGGCCGCTCCCGGAAGTTTTCGACGGTCGTGCAGGCCGCTGCGGCGCCACGCAGCGGCATCGGGGCCTTGGTCCCCCGACCTTGCGACGGTCAGGGGTGGCAGGACCGACCCGGGGCGGATCGGTCCAGGCCTGCCAGGATCAACGGGATGCTTGAGTTTTTCCTTGATGTTTCCTCAATCGGCCTGGCGGCGCAGGAACGCCGGAATGTCGAGATAGTCGATCTGGTTGTCGCTCGAGGCGCTGGCCTGCTCGGCCGGCATCTGCACGGCGGAACCCGAGGGCACCCGACCCGGCACGCCCGCATAGTCGACTTCTCCGGTCGTGGCATTGCGCACCACCCGCATCGGCGGACGCGGCGCAATGATGGCTTCGCGCTCGCGCTCGCTGCGTACCGGCTGGCGCACGGCGTTGCGGTTGAGGCCGGTTGCCACCACGGTCACGCGGATCTCGTCCTGCAGTTCCGGATCGAGTGCCGTGCCGATGACCACGGTCGCGTCCTCGCTGGCGAACTCGTGGATGACCTGGCCGATGTCGTCGAACTCGCGCATGGTCAGGTTGTGGCCAGCGGTGACGTTGACCAGGATGCCGCAGGCGCCGGCGAGGTTGATGTCCTCGAGCAACGGGTTGTTGATGGCCGCCTCGGCGGCGGCCACGGCCCGGTCGTCGCCGCGCGCGCTGCCGCTGCCC
>DAIMYT010000002.1:0-85265 GCA_036734345.1 Dokdonella sp.
GCTTCTGCTGCCCGCCCACCTCGTGCTTTTCCATGCGCTGATGGCGAGACGCGAGAGGCGCTAGCCCAGCGGCCAGCGCTGGAGGATGCGGTAGTCGCTGGCCCCCTGTATCCCGTGAACCAGCGCGAACTCGCCGGCCGGCCAGGCCAGCGGGTCGATCGGCAACTCGCCCTCGATGCAATCCTCGCTGTAGAGCCAGGTGACGTGGGGTCGGAATGGACGGCTGGTGCCGGCCAGCCATGACGGCGATCCCAAGGCCTCGGCCAGGCCGCTGGCCAGGCCGTGCACCGGACCTGTGCCGTCCTCCATGGCAAACACGCAAGGTGATTTTTCGCGGCCATGCACGAAGCTGAGCGCGCGATCGAACACCACCCTGAGCGCAGGGTTGCGGACTGCGCAGCCGGCTTCCCGCGCCTGCGCTTCGAGAGCGGCCTGCGCCGATCCGAAGCGCCCGAGGAAGTGCAGGGTCACGTGCAATCGCGCAGGGGCGACCAGGCGTCCGCGCAGCCGCAGGCGCGCCTGCAGCGCGGCAGCCGCCATATGGATGCGATCGCGTGTGGCAGGATCCGGGAACAGGGCGAAGAAATAGGTGTGCGCCATGCGGTATTGTCTCGCGCCTTCGTTGCGCTGCGCATTTGGCGCGGCTCGCTATCCTAAACGGGCGCCAACCCGGGCGACTTCGGCCAGCCGCTTGCGCTGGCGCCGCCGCAGGGGGCGCGTTACCCTCCCGCGCCCCAAGTCCAGTTTGCTCCCATGACCGATCCGATCCGCAGCGATTTCACCCTCGACCCCGACGACGGCGAGCGCCTGTCCAACCTGGTCGGTCCGTTCGACGAGCACCTGCGCCAGATCGAGATGCGCCTCGGCGTCGAGATCGCCAATCGCGGCAACGTGTTCCGCGTCATCGGCGACGAACGTCCCGTGCAGCTGGCCAGCCGGGTCCTGCACCAGCTTTATGCGATGACCGAATCCGAAGTGCTGACCGCGCCACAGATCAACCTGCACCTGCAGGAATCCGGCATCGAGGCGATCGCCGCCGAGGCCGCGGAAGGCGTGCAGGAGGTCGCGGTCAAGGTCAAGCGCGGCATGGTCAAGGGTCGCGGCCCGAACCAGGCCCGTTACCTGCACGCCATCGCCACGCACGACATCAATTTCGGCATTGGTCCGGCTGGCACCGGCAAGACCTACCTGGCCGTGGCCATGGCGGTCGACGCGCTCAACGACAACCGCGCGCAACGGCTGATCCTGGTGCGTCCGGCGGTCGAGGCTGGCGAGAAGCTCGGCTTCCTGCCCGGCGACCTCACCCAGAAGGTCGATCCCTACCTGCGCCCGCTCTACGACGCGCTCTACGAAATGCTCGGCATCGAGCGCGTGACCAAGCTGATCGAACGCAACGTGATCGAAATCGCCCCGCTGGCCTACATGCGCGGGCGCACGCTCAACGATTCGTTCGTCATCCTCGACGAGGCGCAGAACACCACGGTCGAGCAGATGAAGATGTTCCTGACCCGCATCGGCTTCGGCTCGGTGGCGGTGGTCACCGGCGACGTGACCCAGACCGACCTGCCGCGGCATGTCCGCTCCGGGCTGCGCGACGCCACCGACGTGCTGCGCAACGTTGACGGCATCAGTTTCACGTTCTTCAACTCCAAGGATGTCGTGCGCCATCCGCTGGTGCAGCGCATCGTGCGCGCCTACGAGGCGCGCGAGGACGAACTCGAGAACGCCAAGGCTGGAAAGCCGAAGTGAGCACGGCCGGCGGCCAGCTCGCGGCACTTCTTGCACTGCTGTCGCCGTCGCAGGGCGGCGCGCAGGCGCTGAGCAATCCCGAAAGCATCGAATACCACGCGCGGCTCGATCGCACCCTGATCAGCAGCACCGGCAACGGCACGATCGTCGCCCGCGCGGCGGACGGCACGACCAGCCTGTTCACCGCCGCACCGGTTTCGCCCTACGGCATCGAGTTGCTCGCCGGCACCCTGTTCGTGGTCGACTCGGGAAGCGTCAAGGGCTACGACATCGATACGGCCGCGCCGGTGATGGACCTGCCGCTGACCGGCGCGGGCTTCCTCAACGGCATCACCTCCAACGGCATCGATACGCTCTACGTCAGCGACTTCAGCCTGCGGACGGTCTATGCCGTGCATGTGGCGAACCTCGCCATGCCGACCCAGGACGCACCGGTTTCGACCGGCGCAGCGACGCCGAACGGCCTGGCCTTCGATCGCACGGGCAACCGGCTGCTGATCGCCACCTGGGGCAGCAGCGCCGACATCCTCAGCCTTGAGCTGACCCCGGGGGCCACGCCCGCCCCCCTGATCAACACATCCCTCGACAACCTCGATGGCATCACACTCGACTGCCACGGCGCGATCGTGGTGTCGGCGTGGAGCGGCTGCGCTAGCGGTGGCTGCCTGCGCCGGTTCGACCCGCCGTTCACGCTGGCTACGCCCGCCCAGGTCATCGTCGATGGCTTGTCCAATCCGGCCGACATCGACTACGACTGGGTCAGCGCCGATATCGCCGTGCCGCAATCGGGCAGCAACACGGTCAGTTTCCATCCCAGCGGCTGCGAATCCGCCGTGTTCGCCAGCGATTTCGAGCGCTGAGCGCAGGCATGAAGCTGCAACTGCATCTGTCGCGATCCGCCGGACTTTCGCGCAAGGGCATTCCGCTTTATTCGACTTTCGCAGCCTGGGTCGAAGCGGCGCTGCGCAGCGCAAGGCAACGCCGCGATTGCGAACTTTCGATCCGGATCGTCGACGCAGGCGAGGGCCGCCAGCTCAACCGCAGCTTCCGCAAACGCGACTACGCGACGAACGTGCTGTCCTTTCCGGCCGAGCTGCCAGCGGGCATGAAACTGCCGCTGATCGGCGACCTCGTCATCTGCGCCCCGGTCGTCGCCCGCGAAGCCGGCGAGCAGGGAAAGCGGCTGCGCGACCACTACGCACACATGACCATCCACGGCACCCTGCATCTGCTCGGTTACGACCACGAAAACGAAGCCGACGCCGAACGCATGGAAGCGCTGGAACGCAGGATCCTGGCCGACCTCGGTATCGCCGATCCCTATCTTGCGACCTAGCCGGGCCCGCCCATCCGCAAGCGCGCGACGCTCGCTGCCGGCCCGATGATCTCGCGCGCGCTCGTCGCGACACCGCGACATGCATCGTCCTGCCTGCGACGGCCATCGCCACGACGGACTGCCTTGTCAGCGCGGACTCGAGCCCCGCCGCCTGCAGCGATGATCAATCCCCGGCAGCGGGCTGTGCGCCAGCGTCGAATCCATCGCTGAATATCAGATTGGCCGGTGCCGAACATCCTTGCACCGTCACGTCATCGAGATAGAAGCCGTCCGGCACGCGGCCGGTCGAGGCGTCGGTGGCCACGCGGAAACGGAACTGCACCGACTCGCCGGCATGCGCATCGAGGTCGACGATGGTCCGCGACCAGTCGCGCGGATCGCCGCACCACGCCAGTTTGCCGCGTGCGGGATTGTTGAACGAGGAACTGATCGGACCATCGTAGTCACCCGTGAGCAGCTGTGAATCGGATACCTGCACCCAGCTGGCGCCGGCGTCGCTGGAAATCTCGAGGAAGGCACCGTCGTAGCAGCCGCCAATCCGGTTTTCGAGGGTCTGGTGGCTCCAGAACGACAGGCTCAGCGGCAGCTGGCCGACCGGCAGGGTGATCGCCGGCGAGACCAGGCGCTGGTCGGAATCGTAGGGCACATCCAGTGCCAGCATGGATTGTGCGGCACTGTGCGAGCGGGCTGACGAGAGCGCCCAGGTGTCGTGCGTGCCGGAACTGGTCCAGCCGGCGGGACCGGCCTCGAAATCGGCATCGTAGACGGCGCTGGCCGAGCTGCCGGGCGCGCACTCTCCGGGCACCGGCTTGGTCGTGAACGAGCGCGTGGCGGAACTCGGCGTCTGCCCGCACTCGTTGATCGCGCTGACCCGCCAGTAGTAGCGCGTGGCATGATCGAGCATGATCGCCACGGTATGCGAAGTCGCCCCGGTTTCGGTCGTGTAGACCACGTCGGCGAATGTAGGGTCACGCGCGATTTCGATCCGGTAGCGGCTGGCCTGGACCGCAGGTTCCCAACCGAGCAGGGGCGAAAGGCCCACGTTGCTCGCATCGGTGGCGGGCGTGGTCAGATTGAACGGCGCAGGACTCGCGCTGAACAGATCAAGCCGTGAATAGCGCGTGCGCCGGATGCCGTTCGCCTCCGCGCTGACCGCCAGCTGGTAGGTCCCCGCCGTTGCCGCGGCGAGGTTGCCGATGTTCAGCATGCTGGTTCCGGGCACCGGCATCGGATTGACCGAAAATGCGCTCGACGTGCCACCGGGCTGGCCGCCGACGCCGAGCGCCAGCGGTGTCTTGAATCCGAGTATCGGTGTCGCTTCGACGGCAAGCGCGACCGAAGCGGTCGTTGCCGAGCAGACCGCCTGGGCGCCAGGTGCCACGCCGAGGGTATAGGCTGGCCCCGCCGCGCAATTGCTGCAGACGATGGCGAAATCCTGATCGGTCGGATCGGCATTGCCCGGCACGCCGTCGCCGGCGATGTTGAAGCCGCTCACGCGGATCGTGACCGGCCCGTTGCCCGACGGCGGCAGGAACACCGCTTCGACATTGTTGGCGCCGTCCGGCGTTCCGCCTGGCGTACTCCACTGTCCGTCGAAATGGTTGCCGCGGAACGTGTTCGCGCCGGCCACCACTTCAAGGTCGAGGTTGTTCACCTGCGGGCTGGTACCGACCGCGCCGGGTGCGTCGGTCCAGGCGAGCACGACGCGCAGCGGCTTGCCGGGATCGGCTGATTCGCCCCGCCAGGTCCAGGTCTCGCCGGAATCGGCCAGGATCCGCGTCTGGTTGACGATGAACGTCGGCGTATTGCCGAAGAGGTCCTCGAGGTCCGGCATGCCGAAGCCCTGCGCATTGCTCGGCAGGCTGTCGTTGGCGCCGACTCCGGTCAGGTAGTTCGGATGCGCGACGAGCCACGCCTTCATCAGGGCCGGCGACGGCGGCGAGGGCGCGTTGCCATCGAAATCGAGGCTGCCCTGCCCGTTGGCGAGCCACCACCATGACAGCGAGGCGACTCCGGAAACGGCCGGGGTCGAATGGCTGGTTCCCGACGACGCGGCATAGGTGGCGTTGCCGATGGGTCGCGACGCGTCGCAGATGCCGTTGCCGCTGCCGGGATCCGCCTGCGTGCCGGTGACGTGCGTTCCGGGGGCCACCAGGTCGGGTTTGACGCGCCCGCCCGGGGCCGGTCCGCGCGAAGAGAAGAAGATCACGTCCATTGCATTGTCGGCGCCGCCCTGGCCGATCTGGCAACCGTCGATCCAGGCGCCGTTCTCGTCCTGTGGCCGGACACTCTCGGAGGCGCCGACCGTGATCATGTTCTTGCCATTGCCGGGTGAGCCGATCGTGTTGGCCGCCGAGCCGTCATTGCCGGCCGAGAAGACCGTGATCAGCTCCTGGTTGCCGGCCGCCAGCGGATCCGCGTCGCGGGTTCCGGCGTCATAGGCCTGTGAGGACACATCGTATTGTCCGGCACAGGCGCCGCAGCCCCAGGAGTTCGACGATATGCGCGCCCCGGCGGCGTAGCTCGCCGCGATGACGCCAGCGTAGCTGCCCGGGCAGGCGCTGAGATCGAACACCGGGGCGAACACGCGGGTGGCGCCGAGGCGCCCGAACGGATTCATGCCCTGCCCGCGCTGGTAATCGCCGGGGAAGCGCGCGCCCGGCGTCGCTTGGTTATCGCGCAGGTCGTAGCCCAGGGCGATGTTGGCATTGAGGTGGCCGTGTCCATCGACGATGCCGTTGTTCGCCGTGCAGGCCTGGTTGTAGACCATGCGCGAGGCCTGGCGGCCGTCGCCGAACTGGTGCAGGGTCGGATCGCCGGTCGCCGTGGTGCGGTCGCCGACGCCGTCGTCGGTGATGTCGAGGATCGGATAGGCCTGCGGGTCGGCCGGAAATCCCAACGACTGCAGCCACGGCAGGTAGCCGGGTTCGAGCGGAGCGGAGCCGTCGGCGGCGAGATGGCCGCGAATGACCTGCGCCTGCACCTCGTCGTTGAGGGTCGGCTCGAAATACTCGCCGACCCAGAACACATCGGGCAGTTCGATGAGCTGGCGCACCTGGGCCAGGGTTGCGCCGAAGCGCGCGATTTCGTAGTCGAGCTGGGCGGTCCAGTCGTCATCGGGCTTGAGCCCGATGCGTTCGATGGCGACACGACCGTCCGCGTCGTCGTGGCGATAGCGCTGCACGATGACCGCAACCTTGCCCGGATCGCCGGTCGCGCCGCGCAAGCGCTCGAACAGCGAATTGCCGAGCTTGAGGAATGCCGGCAGCGGCTGGCTGTACTGCAACACGTTGCCCTGGCCGACCAGGGTCGCCAGCCGCGAACGCGCCGCAGGATCGGCCCAGACCAGGTAGCCATCGCTGTCGATGTACTGGATCGGCAACGCCCCGGTGGCGCGCAATTGCGCAAGCCAGGCATCCCTGACCGGCCCGACGAACTGCACGACCTGCAAGGCGGCCCCGTCCGGCGGCCTGCTGTCGAAACCCGCCGGCGCCACGATGGCAGCCTGGCTCGTGTCCAGCCGCAGCCTGTCGAACTTGAGCCAGCGCGCATCGGCGAGTTCCCAGGCGCCTGCCGGCGCCAGCGCTGCATCGCCTCGATACAGCCGGTAGGAACCGTAGTCGGCAATCGCCACGTAGCCGCGGGGAACCGGCGCGCTGCCGGGCAGGACCACGGTGCTGTCCGCCGCGGCGGCCCCGGCCGCGAGGCCAGCCACGATGGCAAGGGCGAGCGAATGGATCGTGTGCATAGGCCTGAATGTGTAGCGGCAGTCCGCGCTGCCCCGGATTGCGATCGTCGGCTCCCGCGACCGGCATGACCCAATGCCCGAGCATCCCGGGTTGCCCCGGTGGCCGTCAAGCAGACGGCACGTGCCGTGCATCCCGCGTTCAGGCTGGCGCCCGCCTGCGATCGCGGCCATCCGGCCCATTCGCAGCGAGGCCATCGGCGACCGTGGCCAGTCCGCAGAACCTTGAACTTGGGCGACCCGCCACCACCTCGGGGAATCGCGGCGGCACGCTATAGTTGGCCGTTCCGTTCCCCCTGTTCCGAGCCAGATCCTGCCCATGGACACGATCCGCATCCGCGGCGCGCGCACGCACAACCTCAAGAACATCGACATCGACCTGCCGCGTGACAGCCTGATCGTGATCACCGGCCTGTCGGGCTCGGGCAAGTCGTCGCTGGCGTTCGACACGATCTACGCGGAAGGCCAGCGCCGCTATGTCGAGTCGCTGTCGGCCTATGCGCGGCAGTTCCTTTCGGTCATGGAAAAACCCGATGTCGATCACATCGAAGGCCTGTCGCCGGCGATCTCGATCGAACAGAAATCGACCTCGCACAATCCGCGCTCGACGGTCGGCACGATCACCGAGGTCTACGACTACCTGCGCCTGCTGTATGCGCGGGTCGGCTCGCCACGCTGTCCCGACCACGGCGAGGCGCTCGAAGCGCAAACGGTCAGCCAGATGGTCGATGCGGCGCTCGCGCTCGATCCGAAGAAGCGCTACATGCTGCTCGCCCCCGTGGTGCGCGAACGCAAGGGCGAGCACGTGCAGGTCTTCGACCAGTTGCGTGCTCAGGGATTCGTGCGTGCACGCGTCGACGGCGTGACCCACGATCTCGACGCCGTGCCGGCGCTGGCCCTGCGCCAGAAGCACACGATCGAGGCGGTCATCGACCGCTTCCGCGCCAAGCCCGACATCAAGCAGCGTCTCGCCGAATCGTTCGAGACCGCGCTGCGGCTCGGCGACGGCATCGCCGTGCTGGTCGACATGGATGACGATGCCGCGCCGGCAACGACGTTCTCCTCGCGATTCTCCTGCCCGATCTGCGACTACGCCCTGACCGAACTCGAGCCGCGACTGTTCTCTTTCAACTCGCCAATCGGCGCCTGCCCGTCCTGCGACGGCCTCGGCGTGACCCAGTTCTTCGACCCGGCGCGCGTCGTCGTGCATCCGGCCCAGGGCCTATCCGCCGGCGCCGTGCGTGGCTGGGACCGGCGCAACATGTACTACTTCCAGATGATCCTGTCGCTGGCGAAGCATTACGGCTTCGACGTCGACACGCCGTGGAACGAGCTGCCCGAAAAAATCCGCCAGCGCGTCCTGTACGGATCCGGCGACGAGCAGGTCGCGTTCAGCTACGTGATGGAGAACGGCGGCAAGGTCACCCGCAAGCACAGGTTCGAAGGGATCATTCCGAATCTCGAACGGCGCTACAAGGAAACCGAATCGCCCGCCGTGCGCGAGGAGATCGCCAAGTTCATCAGCCCGCAGGCCTGCCCGGAATGCGAAGGCCAGCGCCTCAACCGCTCTGCGCGCCACGTCTTCGTCGGCGAGGTCAACCTGCCGGAAATCACCGCGCTGCCGATCGACCGCACGCTCGAGCACTTCCAGGCGCTCAGCCTGCCCGGCTGGCGCGGCGAGATCGCCGCCAAGATCGTCAAGGAAATCCGCGAGCGCCTGCGCTTCCTCGTCGATGTCGGCCTCAACTACCTTACGCTGGATCGCCAGGCCGACTCGCTGTCGGGCGGCGAAGCCCAGCGCATCCGCCTGGCCAGCCAGATCGGCGCCGGCCTGGTCGGGGTCATGTACGTGCTCGATGAACCCTCGATCGGCCTGCACCAGCGCGACAACGAGCGCCTGCTCGGCACCCTCATGCGCCTGCGCGATCTCGGCAACAGCGTGATCGTGGTCGAGCACGACGAAGACGCGATCCGCGCCGCCGACCATATCGTCGACATCGGTCCGGGCGCCGGCGTGCACGGCGGCGAAATCGTCGCCCAGGGCCAGCTCAAGGACATCCTCAAGGCGAAGGATTCGCTGACCGGGCAATACCTGTCCGGCAAGCGTCGCATCGAGGTGCCGAAGAGGCGCCGCAGCGCGGACCCCGAGCGCATGCTGCGCATCGTCGGCGCGAGCGGCAACAACCTCAAGGACATTGACGCGGAGATTCCGGCCGGCCTGTTCACCTGCATCACCGGCGTGTCCGGCTCGGGCAAGTCGACCCTGATCAACGACACCCTGTACCGGCAGACCGCGGTCGAACTGAACGGCGCCAACGAGAAGCCCGCGCCGTTCAAGGCGATCGAAGGCCTCGACCTGTTCGACAAGGTGGTCGAGATCGACCAGTCGCCGATCGGTCGCACGCCGCGTTCGAACCCGGCCACCTACACCGGCCTGTTCACGCCGCTGCGCGACCTGTTCGCGCAGATCCCCGAATCGCGCGCACGCGGCTACGGCCCGGGCCGCTTCAGCTTCAACGTCAAGGGCGGCCGCTGCGAAGCCTGCCAGGGCGATGGCCTGATCAAGGTCGAGATGCACTTCCTGCCGGATGTCTATGTGTCCTGCGATGTCTGCCACGGCAAGCGCTACAACCGCGAGACGCTCGACATCACCTACAAGGGCCACACCATCGCCGACGTGCTCGACATGACCGTCGAGGATGCGCAGGTGCTGTTCCGGCCGGTGCCGGCGCTGGCACGCAAGCTCGATACGCTGATGGACGTCGGCCTCGGCTACATCAAGCTCGGCCAGAGCGCGACGACCCTGTCCGGTGGCGAGGCGCAGCGCGTGAAGCTTTCGCGCGAACTGAGCAAGCGCGACACCGGGCGCACGCTCTACATCCTCGACGAGCCGACCACCGGCCTGCACTTCCACGACATCGAACAACTGCTCAAGGTGCTGCACCGGCTCGCCGACGACGGCAACACGGTCGTCGTCATCGAACACAACCTCGACGTGATCAAGACCGCCGACTGGGTCATCGACCTCGGCCCCGAGGGCGGTGGCGGCGGCGGCATGGTCATCGCCAGCGGCACGCCCGAGCAGATCGCCCGGGTCAAGGCCTCGCATACCGGGCGTTTCCTCGCGCCCGCGCTCGCGTCCTCGCGAAAGAAGAAGGCCGCATGAACGACTCCGCCACGCCGAAGAAACTCGCCAGCGTCCCGATAAGGGTGCGCTGGCGCGACCTCGATGCCTACAACCACGTCAACAATTCGACCTTCCTGACCTACCTCGAGGAAGCGCGACTGGTCTGGCTGTCCGGCCTCGAAGGCGAATGGAAGACCGCATCGTTCAGTCCGGTGCTGGCGGCGAGCCAGGTCAATTTCCGCGACCAGATCGAGTGGCCGGGCGAACTCGTCGTCGAGGTCTCCTGCGAGAAGCTCGGCACGAGTTCACTGACCCTGTCGCACCGGATCACCTCGGTCGATGGCAGCCGGCTCTACAGCGACGCCAGCGTGGTCATGGTCTGGATCGATCCGGCCAGCGGCCGCCCGGTTCCGTTGCCAGCGGCGGTGCGCGCCGCCTGCGCCGGCTGAACCGCACGCGCGCCAGCGCTACCAGTCCGCGCTGAGCCTGAGCATGGCGTTGCGCCCCGGCTGCGTGTAGAGGTCGAGATCGGGAGCATCGGGCTTGATCCCGCGCAGTCCGGCCCAGTCCCAATAGCGTCGGTTGCCGAGGTTGCCGAGGGCGAGATCGAGCCGCACGTGTTCGCCCAGGTGCAACCAGGCATTCGCATCCCAGCGCGCATAGCCGGCCGGCTGGTAGAGCGCGCCGGCGCTGGCATCGACGCGGGAGACGCGCTGCACGCCGGTCAGCGACAGCTGCATGCCCCAGCGTTCGTCCGCCGCCTGCCAGCCACCGATCACGCTGGCGCGGCCCGGCGCCACGCTGTTGAGCGGCTGGTCGCGCTGCGTATCGGTGCCACGCAGCCAGTTCGCGCGCGCTTCGATGTAGACGCCCTGCCACGCCTCGCGCCACGCAGCGGGCGTCCAGCGCGCATCGGCCTCGATCCCGTAGATGCGCGCGCGATCACGGTTGACCGACTGGAACACGAGGGCGCCGGTGGCCGGGTCGATGCCGAGATTGGCGCGGCTTTCGATGAGATCGCGAAAGCGGTTGTCGTAGAGGGCCAGCGAAGCCTTGAGCGCCGGATCGCTCCAGCGCAGGCCCGCTTCGAAGCCGAGGCTGCGTTCGGCCTTAAGATCCGGATTGGGTTTGACCAGGTAATTGAAGGTGGGCAGGTAGAGTCCGACATTGACGTCGGAGAACGGCGGCGCGCGATAGCCCTGCACGGCCTGCAGGTAGAGGCTCGCATGCGGGCTGGCGCTGAAGCGCAGGCCGAGCTTGGGCATCCACTGCGTGCTGCCGAGATCGGCCGGTGGCGTCTGCGGGTTGTCCGCCAGCCAGATTGCGTCGGGCCGGGCATCGAGCATGTAGCGCTCGCCGCGCAGGCCTGGCACGAGGCTCCAGCGCGGCGCGAAACCGATCTCGTCCTGCCAGAACACACCGAATTCGCGCACCTGCGAGGTCGGGAAATCGCGCACCGGAAACACTTCGCCGAGGACCACGTTGCTCGACGCGCCGCTGTCGAGGTTGACCTGCACGCCATCGCGCAGCCCCTTGTAGTCGTGCCACGCGAGGTCGACGCCGAACACCTGCCAGTGGCTGGCTCCGGCCCACTGGCTGCGCGACTGCGCCACCAGTTCGATGCCGCGGCTGACCTGTTCGAGGTCGAAGCGGCGCGCACGCAAGGTCGGATAGGGGGTTTGCGTATCGGCGAGGCGATACTGGTCGGTGCGTTGCGTGGTATCGGATTCCTGCCGGTAGACCAGCAGGTCGAGGGCATCGATCGCGGACCACGGCTGCGCCCAGCTGCCGGCGAGGCTGAGACGATTGCGCTGCCAGTCATCATCGCCTTCCAGCGCATAGGTCGTGCTGTAGCGGCCGGGCCCGAACACCAGCGACTGGACGTCGGTCTGCTGGCTGCCGCGGCCATGGTCGGCGGTCAGCGTCCAGCGCCCGGCGCGGGCGCCATCGTAGACGACCTTGGCCAGCGCGGCATCGCGATCGACATCGGCCGGATTGGCCTGCATGCCGCCGGATCGCGGCAGGTTTTCGGTCTCGTGGCCGAGATGCCGCGAAAGCAGCACGAGGCCACTCCAGCGGTCGTTCGTGGCGGCCAGGCTGGCCGCCCCGAAGCGGCTGTCATCGCGGCTTGAAACGCCGACCGAGCCACTCGTTGCCCAGCTGTTGCCGCGCCAGAGGAAATCCTCGGGCGAGCGCGTCGTCAATGCAACGACGCCAGCCAGCGCCTTGCTGCCGTACAGCGTCGACGCCGGACCACGCAGCACTTCGACCCGTTGCACCGCATCGAGCGCCACCAGATCGCGGCCGGCGAGCGCGAACTGGCCGACGCCAAAACCGTCGGGCAACGGCACGCCATCGATTTCGATACTCACGCGATTGCCTTCGAGGCCGCGGATGTTGAAGCCCTGGCGGCCGAAGCGCACGGCATCGACCGGCACGCTCAGGCCGGGCACCAGGGCCGCCAGATCGGCGATGTCGAGCACGCCGTTGCGCCCGAACTGGTCGCGTTCGACCACGCTGACGCTGCCGACCACCTGCTGTAGGGGTTCCGCTGCCCGACTGCCAACGACCACGACCGGATCGAGCACGACTGCCTCCGGGTCGGTCGCGGGTTGCGCGCCGGCAAGGATCGGGGCCAGCAGGCCGAGGACAATGGAGACGGAAAGGCCAGGCAATGGAAAAACCTGCATATTCGGGCATCCTGCGGAAAAAGACCGCCAGATTGTGGCAGCCTGGGCCGCAGGCGACTTGATCCGCCTCAAGACTTGGCGATTCGCCGCGCACGCGCCTCCGCGGTCCCCCGAATGCCCGCCACTTGATCTGAGTCAGGGCGCGCAAGCGCGATTCATGGACACTGGACATGCGGGCGCCGGGGTTTCGGCGCTCCACGCTGGAATCGCAAAGGGAGCCGATCATGAATACCAGACACGTCAGTGGGATCCTGCTTGCCATGCTGTGGTTCGGTGGCCAGGCCATCGCTTCGGATGTGACCAACGAACGGCCGCCCAAGCAGGGACATGAAGCCGGCGAAGCCGCCTACAAGGCCAACTGCGCGGCCTGCCACCAACCCGACGGCAAGGGCCTGCCCGGCGCGTTTCCGCCACTGGCGAAGTCCGATTACCTGAACAGTCGCGACGGCAAGGAAATTGCCGGGCATGTCCTCCAGGGCATCACCGGCACCCTGACCGTCAACGGCGAAACCTACAACAACGTGATGCCGGCGCAAAGCCATCTGAGCGATGCCGACATCGCCTCGATCATCAACTATGTCTATGCGAGCTGGGGCAACTCCGGCAAGACGATCGCCGCGACGGATGTCACCGAGCAACGCAAGCTGCTTGCCGTCAGCACGGACAAGGCCCAGGGTGAAAACCATCCAGGCACCCCGCAGAGCCTGGAGAGATATCAAGGTGCACCATCAACGGCCGGTGCCGAAGGCGTCGAGATGGTCATCAACCCTGAAGCGCCGCCGATCAGCAAGGTCGAATACAAGGAAGCCACGAAGATCTTCTTCGAACGTTGCGCCGGCTGCCACGGTGTGTTGCGCAAGGGCGCAACCGGCAAGCCTTTGACCCCGGATATCACGCGGGCGAAAGGCACTGACTATCTGAAGGCACTGATCAACTTTGGCTCCCCGGGTGGCATGCCGAACTGGGGCACCTCAGGTGACCTTACGCCGGAGCAGGTTGACATGATGGCGCGCTTCCTCCAGCACGATCCGCCGGCTCCGCCGGAATGGGGCATGCCCGAGATGATGGCGACGTTCAAGGAAATCGTTCCGGTCGACAAGCGTCCGACCAGGAAGGAAAACAACTACAACATCGACAACTTCTTTGCCGTGACACTGCGCGATGCGGGCGAGATTGCCCTGATCGACGGCGACACCAAGAAGATCATCAACGTCATCAAGACCGGCTATGCCGTGCACATTTCGCGGACTTCCCACTCGGGCCGCTACGTCTACACGATCGGCCGGGACGCCAAGATCGACCTGATCGACTTGTGGATGAAGACGCCCGGAATCGTCGCCGAAATCAAGATCGGCCTCGAGGCGCGTTCGGTGGAGACTTCCAAGTACAAGGGCTACGAGGACAAGCTGGCCATCGCCGGAGCCTACTGGCCGCCGCAATTCGTGATCATGGACGGCCCGACCCTGAAGCCGATCAAGATCATCTCCACGCGCGGCATGACCGTGGATACGCAGGAATATCATCCGGAACCCCGCGTAGCCGCGATTGTGGCCAGCCATGAGCACCCGGACTTCATCGTCAATGTGAAGGAAACCGGACATGTCCTGCTGGTCGACTACAGCGACATTGATGCCTTGAAGATCACCAACCTCGATGCGGCGCGCTTCCTCCACGATGGCGGCTGGGACAGCACCAAGCGCTACTTCATGACGGCGGCCAACCAGTCCGACAAGATCGCCGTGGTCGATTCACGCGAACGCAAGATGGCCGCCCTGATCGATGTCGACAAGATTCCGCATCCCGGACGCGGCGCGAATTTCGATCATCCGAAGTTTGGTCCGGTCTGGGGCACCTCGGCACTCGGCAACGAGAAGATCACCCTTATCGGTACCGATCCGGCAAATCACCCGGAAAGCGCCTGGAAGGTGGTCGAAGTGCTCAAGGGCCAGGGTGGCGGTTCGCTGTTCATCAAGACCCATCCGAATTCGCGCAACCTCTGGGTTGATACCACGCTCAATCCGGATCCGAAGCTGAGCCAGTCGATTGCCGTTTTCGACATCGACAACCTCGAGGCCGGCTACAAGGTGTTGCCGATCGCCGAGTGGGCCAATCTGGGCGAGGGCCCGAAGCGCGTCGTCCAGCCCGAGTACAACTCGCGCGGCGATGAAGTCTGGTTCTCGGTGTGGAACGGCAAGGATCAGCGCAGCGCCCTGGTCATCGTCGATGACAAGACCCGCAAGCTCAAGAAGGTGATCAACGACAAGCGGATCGTGACGCCCACCGGAAAATTCAACATCCACAACACCGTCGGCGACATCTATTGATCCCAGCGGATTGGTGACGCCAGGATGGCAACGTCGAGGCCCCGCGTGCGGGGCCTCTTTTTTTTCCGCGTGCCGGTGCCGGTTTCGCAAGCAGGCGACGTTCCCTGTGCAGCAATGCCGGGCGATGCGACAATGGCAGCCGCCTGCGGGCGTCGCCCGCGCCAGGATTCCCCGCCAAGCCGCCATGCAGAAACCGAACCAGCCACCGACGCCCGCCAGCGCGGACAAGGCCGCCCGCATGGAGCCGGTGCCGAACCAGCTGACCATCAATGGCAAGCCGTATTTCCACGACGGCGATGCGGCCATGCCGCTGCTCTGGTACCTGCGCGACGTGCTGCGCCTGACCGGGACCAAGTACGGCTGCGGCATCGGCGCCTGCGGCGCCTGCACGGTGCTGGTCGACGGCAAGGCCGCGCGCGCCTGCCAGACGCCGATGCAGGCGCTGGCCGGTCGCGAAATCACCACCATCGAAGGCCTCGAGGGTGCCGCGCTGCATCCCGTGCAGCAGGCCTGGCTCGAAAACGACGTGGCCCAGTGCGGCTATTGCCAGGCCGGCCAGATCATGGCGGCCGTCGACCTGCTCCGGCGCAAGCGCATGCCGTCCGATGAAGACATTGCCGGCATCGGCAACCTTTGCCGTTGCGGCACCTATCCACGCATCCGCAGCGCCATCCAGCGTGCCGCGGCGCTGATGAGCGAGCCGAAATCTTGAAGACGCCGATGCTCCTGAGCCGCCGGCGCTTCATGCAACTCGGGCTGACCGCGAGCGGCGCCCTGCTGGTCGGCATTCGCGGCGCGGCAGCGGCCAGGACACCGGTGCCGCCTCAGCTGCTCGGCGACGACCTGACCGAACTGACCGCATTCGTCATGATCGAACGCGACAACCGGGTAGTCATCGGCGCGCGCGGCTGCGAGATCGGCCAGGGCGTGATCACCTCGCTGCCGATGCTGATCGCCGAGGAACTCGACGTCGAATGGTCGAAGGTGCGCGTGATCCAGCTGCCTTATGGTTACGAGGAAGTCGACGGCAAGCCCTCCAACCGCTACGGCGACCAGTTTGCCGGCGGCAGCACCAGCATCCCGACCGCATGGAAGGACCTGCGCGAAGCGGGCGCGACGGCCCGCTGGCTGCTGCTGCGCGCCGCCGCCGATGCCTGGTCCGTGCCGATCGAAAACCTCAAGACCCAGGCCGGCCACGTGGTCAATGCCGACGGCCGCCGCCTCAGCTATGGCGCACTCGCGCGCACGGCCGCGGCGGTGTCGCCTCCCGACCAGCCACCGGCGCCGAAGAACCCTGCCGAGTTCAACCTGGTCGGCAAACCCGTGCGTACCGCCGATGGCCGCAGCATTGTCACCGGCCAGAACGACTACGGCATCGACGCCTACCTCAGTGGCGCGCTGGTCGCGGTGATGCTGCGCTGTCCCTACCTGGACGGCAGCCTCGAGAGCGTCGATGACAGCGAAGCGCGCAAGGTCGATGGCGTGCGCGACGTGATCGTGATCGAGGGTCCGAAACCGGGCGAACCTTTCGACGGCCCGCTGGCCGCCGGCATCGCCGTGCTTGCCGACAATACCTGGGCAGCCATCCAGGGCCGCAACAGGCTCAAGCCGGTCTGGAAGCAGGGACCGTGGGCGAAGGAATCGACTCCGGCATTGTCGGCGCAGGCGAATGCCCTGCTCGATGCGGCGAAGGACGGCATCGTCGTGCGCAAGGATGGCGACCTCGCCGTCTCGCGCAAGCGTGCCCGGCATTCCCTCAGTGCCCGCTATGAGGTTCCCTTCCTCGCCCATGCCACGATGGAGCCGCCAGGCGCCCTGATCGAGCTGCGCCAGGACGGTGCCCTGCTGATCGCATCGATGCAGAACCCCGCCGGCGCCTCGCGCGTCATCAGCCGGCTTACCGGCCTCGCGCGCGAGCGCATCGAGATCCGCCTGCCACGCTCCGGCGGCGGCTTCGGGCGGCGGCTCGAGAACGATTTCGTGGCCGAGGCGGTGCTGATCGCCAAGCTGGCCGGCAAGCCGGTCAAGCTGATGTGGTTGCGCGAGGACGACCTGGCCCACGATTTCTATCGGCCATTCGGCGTACACGCGCTCGCCGCGACGCTGGACCGGCGCAACCGGGTGGCCGGCTGGTCGCACCAGTGCGCAGCGACGCCCCGGACCTACCGCACCTCGGGCATGCAGGACGATCCGCCCTGGACCGGCTGCCTGGAGCCTGACGATTTCCCGTCCGGGCTGATCGACGACCTCGAAAAGACCTTCTACCCGCTCGCCTCGGGCATGCCACGCGGCTGGTGGCGCGCCCCGCTGCATACCTTCCATGCCTTCGCCGTGCAGAGCTTCATCGACGAGATCGCCTTCGAAGTCCGGCGCGATGCCGTCGACCTGCGCCTGGAGATGCTCGGCGAACCGCGCGAGATCGCCTACCGGGGCCACGGCGGGCCGGTCTTCGACACCGGTCGCCTGGCCAACGTGCTCAGGCTCTGCGCGGAGAAGATCCGCTGGAAGGAAAAGCGCACCGACGGCCGTGGCATCGGCATTGCCTGCCATTTCACGTTCGGCGGCTACAGCGCCCATGCCTTCGAAGTCTCGATGCAGGGTGACGAGCTGAAGATCCATCGCGCCATCTGCGTCATCGACGTCGGCCGCGTGATCAATCCGCTCGGCCTCGAAGCGCAGATCATGGGCGGCACCATCGACGGCATCTCGACCGCGCTCAACCTCGAGGTCACCGTGCGCGACGGCCAGGTCGAGCAGAAGAATTTCCCGGACTACCGCCTGCTCAAGATGGCCGATGCACCGAAGACGGTGGAAGTGCATATCGTCGATTCGCAACGCGACCCGGTCGGCGGTGGCGAGATGGGCATCGCCAGCGTCGCCCCGGCGCTGGCCAATGCCATCTTCGCGACGACCACGGTGCGCATCCGCAAGCTGCCGCTGCTGCCGGAACTGATGCGCATGCTCTGACGGGTTGCCGCGTCGGGATCAGTCCCGTGGCGGCACGTAGGGATCGTCCGCCGAGTTCCTCGGCAGTGGCGGGCTGACCCGCATGGCCTTGAGTTCCTCGATGGAGACGCGCGGTATCGGTCCCCAGCCGCAGGCACTGAGGAACAGGAAGAACTGGCAGGTGATGCGGGTACCGTGCACGGTGTCGTAGGTGGTCTGCCGGCTGGCCTTGCGCACCCATTCGTCAAGCAGGGTTTCGTCGTCCGCAACCCAGTAGCGATCGAACGGCGTCGCCACGTAGGGCAGCGGCGACTGGTGCACCATCGGATCACGCGCGAAGGACTTGCTGCGCGGGCGAAGTCCGAATTTCGCTGGCGTCTCGTCCCCGGCCTGTTCGGGCAGCAGGGCGCTGCCATCGCGATCGAGCAGATCCAGCGGGCCGGCCAAGGCGCGGATGTCGTTGCGCTCCGCCGGCCGTGCCGGCGCCGCGACGGGTGCCACCGGCACCGGCGTCGCTGACGAGGGCGGCGGCTTTCCCGCGTGGCCATGGCCCGCCACCGGCATGGGGGCGGGCGGCAGCGGCACGGAAGGTGGCGCGGCCGGCGCGCGAGCGGGTTGCGCGTCGATCAGGCGCAGGTGGATGACATCGGTCTCGGGCGGAACGTCGAAGTGCAGTTGCGTCGACGATCGCAGGCCGAGGAAAAACAGCACATGCAGGGCCAGCGCCGCTGCCAGCGCGAGGCGCAATCGCCGGCGCGCGTCGTCGCCGGTGCCGCTGCCGGAGCGGCGCAGCCTGGCCACGCTGGCGCGTCGCGCGGCAAGCGCATCGTCGTCGCCGGCTGCCACGGGGCTGGCCGGATCATCGCGGAGCGCACGCTGGGCGAGGCTCAACCGGGATCAGCCTGCCGGGTCGCAACCGTCGGCGGCGCGCCGTGCCTTTTCGCCCGCCCTCTCGGCGATGCCGGCACCATCGGCCAGGCCTATCCACTTCAGGTACTTGCGCGAAACTTCGTCGCCGAGCGATTCATCCCGCTTGAACGCGCCGGCAAAACGCGTGCGCCGGCAGTCGAGCGGATTCTCGCCGCGGTTCTGGATCTCGGCCCAGCGCGCCTTGCCGGCCTCCTGCGGATTGGCCGGCGGCTGCGGCCCGATGCGGGTGGTCGCTTTCGGCAGGCGCAGCGAGCCATCGGCATTGAAGAGGTTGAGTTCGGGTTCGCCGGCGCTGCCGATGCGCGCCTGGGTCTGCGCGCTGGTATCCGTATTCAGCGGCGGCGGCGTCACCTTCGTTCGCGGAGGCTCGATGCGGATGGCCGACGCGCGCCGCCTGAACTCGACCGGCTCGGGTTGTGGCTCGGGCGGAATCTCGAATTCCTCTGGCGGCGTGATGATGCTGACTTCGATCGGCCCGCGCATGGCCTGCTCAGTCGTGATGCGTTGCATGACCCGGTCCAGGCCGATGATCCAGAGCAGGTTGGCGAGGATTGCCACGCCGACAAGAACCTGGATCGTGCGCCGCTCCAGGGTGGGCGATCGCCAGAGGGTGTCGCGCCTGAGCTTGCGACCAGCGAACCCGCTGCGCAACCGCGCCGATTCGCTCGCATCGATGACAAACGTCGTGGCGTGAGCGGCGGAGCGGTTCGACATTCAGTGGATTGCCAGAAGGAGGAGTTTCAAGGGGCCGGCGCAGCATACGCAGTCGACGCTAAACGCTCGTTAAGGCAACGCTCAAGCACCCCTGCGCGCAGGGTCGTCGCCGGTCTGCGCGGACGCCGATGCGACGTCCCGGGGTTGCGCGGGCCCGCCGGGCGACAGCAGCCAGTCGGCGGCGCGTGCGGCGATGCCGGCGGCACGCGCGCCGAGCAGCGGCCCGACGTGGCTGCAACCGGCGAGCTGTTCGAAATCGGCCGCATAGCGCATCGCCAGCTCGCGGCTGACCACCAGCGGCACGTCCGCATCGAGATCGCTTGCCATGACCAGTGCAGGGCATCGCGGCGGATCGACCGCCATGCCGAGGCGCGCCTGTTCGAGGGCCAAACCCGATTCATCACGCCAGCGCCTGAACGCGAACAGGCAGGCCGCATCGTCGGCATCGCGCATGGCCTCGCGCGTACCGGCAATCGATCGATTGCTGCCCCAGCGAAGCACGGCCGGGTACTGACTGCCCAATGGTTTGGAGACGATGCCCCTGGGCGGCATCGGGTTGACCAGGATCAGCGCGGGGGACTTGACTGCCGCCGCCACCGACAAGGCCAGCAGGCCGCCGAGGCTGGCCCCGACCAGGATCGGTGGCTGCCCCGAACCGGCTGTTTCGAGGGCAGCCCATTCCAGTACCTGTCCCCGATAGTCCTCGAAGCGCGTCGCACTGAGTCCGGCATCGGCCGGGACCAGATCGGGGGTAAGTGTGCGCAGCCCCCGTGCGGCAAGTACCCGCGCCCAGATTCCCCACTCCCAGCCGCCCGCCCCGGCGCCATGAACGCAGAGCACCGTGGGTGGCGGCAGCGACGAATTCGAATGCCAGGAATCCATGGCCCATTATGACGCAGCAAGGCCGACCGCGGCCGAACCGGCCTGGCTGGAAGCCCTCGCCCAGGCCCCTCTGCCGCAGCGCCACTTGACCGACCCTCCCGATCGCGCAAGGCTTGGGGCGAACCATCCGCTCGCGGCTGCCTCGGCGCGCAGGCACTGCCAGTGCCGTGCAGGCTTGAGACCATGCCGCCACGACATTTGCGCACTCCATCCAAGGGAGCACATCCATGTCATACAGTACTGATGGCATTCGCAACATCGCCCTGGCAGGCCATGCCGGCGCCGGCAAAACCACCCTGTTCGAAGCCCTGCTGCATGCCGGCGGCACGATCCAGACGGCGGGCACCATCGAGCGCGGCAACACCTTTTCCGATTTCGATGCCATGGAGAAGGAGCGCCAGCATTCCATCCAGGCAACGCTCGGATCGATCGACCGCGGTGATTGCCATGTCAACCTGATCGACACGCCGGGCTACTCGGATTTCCGCGGACCGACGATTTCCGCGCTGGCCGCGGTGGAAACCTGCGCCGTCGTGGTCAATGCCGGCAACGGCATCGAGCACACGACTCGGCGCATGATGGACTACGCGCGCGAACGCGGCCTGGCGCGCTTGCTGATCGTCAACCGCATCGATACCGAATGCGACCTGGCCACCCTCACCGCGCAGCTGCGCGAAGAGTTCGGCCCGGAATGCCTGCCGATCAACCTGCCGGCGAACGGCGCCAGTGCCGTGGTCGACTGCTTCTTCAGGCCGGACGGCAAGGCCGACTTTTCCTCGGTCGCCGAAGCGCACCAGCGGATCCTCGACCAGGTCGTCGAAATCAATGAAAAGGTCATGGACCGCTATCTCGACCTCGGCGAGAAGGCCCTTGAAGGCAGCGAGTTGCACGATGCCTTCGAGCAGTGCCTGCGTGAGGGCCATCTCGTGCCGATCTGCTACGTTTCCGCGCGCACCGGCGCCGGCGTCGCCGAGCTGCTCGACCTGATCGAGCGCCTGCTGCCCAATCCGCTCGAAGGCAACCCGCCGCCCTTCGTCAAGGGCGAGGGCGCGCAGGCCAAGCCGATCAAGGCGGTTGCCGATCCGGCGAAACACGTGATCGCCGATGTCTTCAAGATCGCCAACGATCCGTTCGTCGGCAAGCTCAGCATCTTCCGCATCTACCAGGGGACCGTGCGCAAGGACACCCAGCTGTTCATCGACGACGGCAAGAAGCCGTTCAAGGTCGGCCACCTGTTCCGCATCCACGGCAAAGACCACGTCGAGATCGACGCTGCGATTGCCGGTGACATCGCCGCCGTGGCCAAGATCGACGAGATCCATTTCGATGCGGTCCTGCACGATTCCCACGACGAGGACCACATCCACCTCAAGCCGCTCGATTTTCCGCAGCCGATGTTCGGGCTGGCGATCGAGCCCGCGCACAAGGGCCAGGAGCAGAAGCTGGCCACGGCGCTGGCCCGCCTCGGCGAAGAAGACCCCTGCTTCCGCGTCGAGCACAGCAAGGAACTCAACGAGACCATCATCCGCGGCCTCTCGGACCTGCACCTGAAGCTCACCCTGGAACGCATGAAGGACCGTTACGGCGTCGAGGTCGTCTCGCACCGCCCCAGCATCGCCTACCGGGAAACCATAGCCGGCAAGGCCGAAGGCCACCACCGCCACAAGAAGCAGACCGGCGGCGCCGGGCAGTTCGGCGAGGTCTACCTGCGCGTCGAGCCACTGCCGCGCGGCAGCGGCTTCGAGTTCACCGACGAGATCAAGGGCGGCACGATTCCCGGCCAGTTCATCCCGGCCATCGAGAAAGGCGTGCGCCAGGTGCTCGAACACGGCGCCGTCGCCGGCTACCAGATGCAGGACGTGCGCGTCGTCGTCACCGACGGCAAGTACCACACCGTCGATTCCAAGGAAGTCGCCTTCGTCGCCGCCGGCAAGAAGGCGTTCCTCGACGCCGTCAGCAAGGCCAGGCCGATGCTGCTCGAGCCGATCGTCAACATGGACGTCAACGTTCCCGAGGACAACATGGGCGACGTCACCGGTGGCCTGGCCGGCAAGCGCGCGCGCATCAACGGCACCGACTCGGTGCGTGGCGGCGAGCTCGTGATCAAGGCCCAGGTGCCGCTTGCCGAGGTCGCCGATTACCAGACCGAACTGAAGGCGATGACCGGCGGCCGCGGCCGCTACACCATCGAATTCAGCCACTACGAACCGGTGCCGGCGAACGTGCAAAGGCAACTGGTCGACGCCTACAAGCCGCGCCCGGAGGAAGATTGAACACGGAAACCCGAAAGGAACCGGCAACAGGGACGACACCATGAGCCTGCAGCGACGCCGCTTCCTGCTCGGCCTGGGCACGCTGGCAAGCGCACCGCTGTGGTACCCGCTGCGCGGCGCGCTGGCGGCCACGGGTCCGGCCCGGCAGTGGCCCGGATATGCGTCCGCCACGGTCATCGACGCGCTCGGTGGCCCGGGCGAATATGGCGCCGGGCCCTTTGCGCCGCTGAGCGCCAGGGCACTCGACGACATCAGGGCCAGCGGACTGAGCGCGGTCAACGTGACCGTCAGCGGCGTCGGCAGCTATGCCAGCAACCCCGAGGAAACGATCCGCAACATCGCCTACTGGAACGGGCAGATCGCCGCCCACCCCGAGCGGCTGCTGCAGGTCCGCGATGCCGGCGACATCGTCGAGGCCAGGCGCAGCGGCCGGCTCGGCCTCATCTACGGCTTCCAGGACGCGACACCGATCGGCGAAGACCTCGATCATGTCGACCGCTTCGAGCAATTCGGCGTGCGTGTCTTCCAGCTCACCTACAACCGGCGCAACCTGGTCGGCGACGGCTGCCTGGAGCCCGGCAATGCCGGTCTCAGCAGCTTCGGCCGGGCACTGGTCGAACGCCTGAACGAACGCCATCTGCTGATCGACCTCTCGCATGCCGGCGAACGCACGACGCGGGAAGCCATCGCCGCATCGGCCGCGCCGGTGGCGATCACCCACACCGGCTGCGCGGCCCTGGCCCGACTGCCGCGCAACAAGACCGACGCCGAACTGCGCGCGCTGGCCGACAAGGGCGGCGTCGCCGGCATTTACCTGATGCCGTTCCTGCGCGAGAAGGGACAACCCACCGCTGAAGACCTGGTCGCGCACATCGAACATGCGCTCAATGTCTGCGGCGAGGATCATGTCGGCATCGGCAGCGACGGCATGATTTCGCCAGTCAGGTTCGATGGCGAATACCGTCGCAAGCATGCCGAAGAGGTTGCCAGCCGCCGTGCCCGCGGCATTTCCGCGCCCGGCGAGGAACCCGATGTCTACACCTTCCTGCCCGATCTGAACTCGACCGATCGCCTCGACGTGCTCGCCGGCCTGCTGTCGCGGCGTGGCCACTCCGATGCGCGCATCGGCAAGATCCTCGGTGGAAACTTCGCGCGCCTGTTCGGCGAAAGCTGGGGCGCCGCGCGATAGGCAGCCCGATCGCTCAGGACTTGCCGAACGGCTTGCGCAGGCGCTGCAGGAACGATGGCCGCGACTTGTCCTGTTCGGCTTCCGCATGCCGCGAGGGCCGCGGTGTTTTCTTCAGGCAGCCGATTGCATCGTAGGCGTTTACCACGGCGAAAACCTCGCCCATCGAGCATGCGCAGGACGCGGCGAGTTCGTGCAGTCGCACCGGCTGCATCATCGCGGCCGATATTCGCGCGTAGTGCGGATAGTCTCGTGCGATCTCGAGCCAGCGAACCAGTTCATAGGTGCCGCCCGGGTCGAGGTTCGACGCCAGCTTGCCGGCGGAATGCAGCAACACGTCAAGCCAGACCAGCTTTTCGTAGGGCTGCGACGGCTGCGTCTCGCGGATTTCGGTGAGCTCGGCCGAGGTCAGCCGGCGCCAGTCGTCGCGCCGCGGTGATTGCCGGCAATAGATCTCCAGTTCGCGCAGGGTCTGCGCGCTGTGATAGACGCGGTTCTTGGGATCAAGCGTGAGGATGCCGGCGTCAGGCCAGGCAATCTGCACCGGGCCACCGATCAGGCTGCCTTCGAGGTACTCGCGCAAGCGGTGCGCCGAACGGTCGGCCGAGTCCGTTGTCTTTCCCGGATTCCTCGGCGGCGCCTGCTGCGACAGGGGCACGGCCTGGGACTCGCGCTCGCGATCCGCCCGCAGCTCGCTGCGCCGGGTCAAACCGCCCACATTGCCGATGCTGGTCGATTCGTCGAGTTTCGCCGGCTGAAGGTTGAAGAACGGATCGGCCAGCGGATTGCCACGGATCAGTTCATCGAGCCCCACCGCGACATGGGCATCCCTGCCGTGTGGTTTCGCCGGCTCTTCCGGGAATGCCGGGTCGAGAAGGCGCAGGTCACCGTCAGCGTCCGCTTCGGGAGGGAGAAACATGTTCTCCGCCGAGGACAGGTTTGCAGCCGGTGCGGGAGCCCCGGAAATCCCGTTGAGCAGGCCGATGACATTGCCGATCTTGAACGGCCGGTAGAAGGCGGGATCGCCTTCGGTCGAACTTTCCAGATCGCACACGACGGCGACGCGCATGCCGCTGGTCTTGGCCCGCGTGCGCGCCATCTGCCCGGCGAAATTGGATGGATCGACAACCAGGAGATCGGCGCCCGTATCGGAACCCCAGCGCCAGGGGCAGCTCAGCTCGGTGGCCGCCTTGCGCATGAGCAGGCGCAAATGGGCCATGTCCTCATCCGAGACGCCGATCGTGGCGATGACTTTTTCGTTTGGCAAGCTGACCTCGCGACTCTGCTGGCGCCAGCCGACACCGCAGCATCGGCCGCACTTCCGTTGCGCGCCTAGCGTGCAGCTTTGCGCCAATCATTGCAATGAGATGACATTCGTGAACGCCGTGTTCAGTTTTGGACTTTACCTTGCCTGCCGCGCGCGGCTGCGCTTCGGCTTGAGCATGGTGCCCAGGCAGTCGGCGTGGCCGCAGTGGCACTGCCAGATGCGCTTGAGGCGCGGCGTCAGGCGTTCGCCGAGGTTGATGCCGTAGTCGTAGGTCAGCTCCTCGCCGGCACGGATCTCGCGCAGCGATTCTATGAGCACGCGGTCCAGCCTGCGTTTGCCTTCCTGGTTTTCCTCGACGACGGCCCTGCAGTTCGGCGTGCAGCTGTGGTTGATCCAGCGCGCGACGTTGCCGTCCACGTTGGCGTCGATCACGTAGCGCTCGTTCAGCGTGAACAGGAACGTGTGGCCGGTATCGGTGCTGCCGTCGTACAGGCGATCGGCCTGCGCATGGGTCAGCAGGCGACCCTTGTATTCGATCAGTTCGGTCTGTGCGGGAATGTCGGCGGTGGCGAACACACCGTTGCCATGGATCGGCGAGCGGCGTTGCTTGAAAAGTCGTGGCATGTGCTGTCGGTTGATGGGGCCGTTAACCATTCATGATAACCGCAACCGGCATGCGCGGAACGACCCGCATCGCAATTCCTGGCGCTGCCGCGCCGCACGATTTCCTGCTAGCGTTGGCGCGTCTCGGTCGACCCGGCAAGGGCCCATGAATTCGAAGCGCCTGAAGGAGGGCATCGCCCTGTCCGCCCTGCTGGGTTTCGCGGCGATACTCTTCATCCGCGAGCAGGCGGCGCCGCCGGGGCAGGATCCGGCCGCCCCGTCCGTGTCCGCCGGCAAGGTCGGAGCGGCCGGCGCGTTCGATTACTACCTGGTCGCGCTGTCATGGTCGCCAACCTGGTGCGAAAGCCATCCCGCCGACAACGAGCAATGCGCCCGTCGTGGCTACGGTTTCATCCTGCATGGCCTGTGGCCGCAATACGAGGAAGGCATGGGCCCGCGCGATTGCGCGACACGCCAGCGCCCGGATCGGGCCACCATCGAGCGCGCGCTCGCGTTCATGCCGAGCCGCGGGCTGATCGAGCACGAATGGCAGACCCATGGCACCTGTTCCGGATTGGATCCGGGCCAGTATTTCGCCCTCGCCGATCGCGCCTATGCCGCGATCCGTGTTCCGCCGGAGCTGACCGCGGGGTCCGCTGCCGTGGCGATGAATGCCGGGGATGTGCGCTCGGCGTTCCTGCGCGCCGACCCGCGCCTGCGCGAGGACATGCTGGCCGTGACCTGTCATTCCGGAAGGCTCGCCGAGGTGCGTGTCTGCGTCGACCAGGCGCTCGAGCCACGCACCTGCGGTCGCGGCGTGCGCATGCGTTGCCCGCGCGACGTTCCGCTGCGCATTCCTGCAGTGCGCTGACCCGGCAGTGTCCGCGTGCGGGCGGCGAACCGCCGCCCCTGGATCCGCTAGGTAGTCTTGCCGAACAGGACTTGGGTCTTGATCCGGCTGAAACCTTCGCGCTCGTAGAACTGGTGGGCGCGCTGCCGGGTCGTATTGCTGTGCACACGCAACTCGGCATAGTGATGGATGCGCGCCCAGTCCACCGCCGCCTGCAGCAGGAGCGCGCCGATGCCCATGCCGCGCAGGGCCTGGTCGACGACCAGGCCGGCCACTTCCGCGCGCGGCGCTGCAGTCAGCGAGTGCACCGATACCACCATGATCCAGCCGCAGACGTTGCCATCACCCAGCTCGGCGACGATCGCCGAGCCTTCGGTGCGGGTCTGGATGCGCTGCAGACGGCTGCGCATCTCCATCTCGGTCGTCGAATAGCCGAGCTGGGTGGCCAGGGTGGCGATCGAGGCGGCGTCGCTTTTCTGCGCCGTGCGGATGGTCACCTCGCTGCGCTTCCCTGCGTTCTCCGTCATGGACATGCTCTCAGCAGCAGCCGTCTTCACCGCGATGCGTGTGTGCATCGGTCGCGGCGACGCCCTCGGTCAGGCCCTTGCCACTGGCGAGGAAATGGTCGGCCACGACCTTGGCCACGCAGGCGGTGACGCGCTTGCCGGTCGGGATGTGCAGGAATTCGTTGGGGCCGTGCGCGTTGGAATGCGGGCCGAGCACGCCGGTGATGAGGAACTGCGCACCGGGAAACTTCTCGCCGAGCATGCCCATGAAGGGGATCGAGCCGCCCTCGCCCATGTACGCGGGCGGCGGCCCGAAATAGGTGCGCGAGGCTTCGTCGACCGATTTTTCCAGCCACGGGGCCAGTGCCGGCGCGTCCCAGCCACTGCCGGCCTTTTCAAGATGGAAGGTGACGGTCGAGCCGTACGGGGGATCGGTTTCGAGCAGCTTCTTGAGGAATTCGCCGCCCTTCACCGCATCGACCGTTGGCGGCAGGCGCAGGCTGAGCTTGACCGCGGTGAACGGGCGCAGCACGTTGCCCGCGGAATCCAGCGCCGGCAACCCGCCGACGCCGGTTATCGACAGCGCGGGCCGCCAGGTCCGGTTGAGCACCAGTTCGGTCACGTCGTGGCTGACCGGCTGCATGCCTTCGATCAGGGGGAACTTCGAGTAGATGTCATCGCCAAGGACTTCGGCACCTAGTTTGGCCTGCTCGATGCGTTGCGGCGGGATTTCCGCGTGCAATTCGCGCGGAAGGATCTCGCCGGTGTTTTCGTCCTCGAGCCGCGATAGTACCTTGCGCAGGATGCGGAAGCTGGACGGGACAACGCCCGATGCGTCACCCGAATGCACGCCCTCGCTGAGCACGTTGACGGTCAGGTTGCCGCCGGTCATGCCGCGCAAGGAAGTGGTCAGCCACATCTGGTCGTAGTTGCCGCACCCTGAATCGAGGCAGACGATCAGCGACGGCTTGCCGATCCGCGCGGCCAGGTGGTCGACGTAGTACGGCAGGTCATAGCTGCCCGACTCCTCGCAGGCTTCGATCATGACGACGCAGCGCGAATGCGGGATCTTCTGCGCCTGCAGGGCCATGATCGCGGCCAGCGAGCCGAAGATCGCATAGCCATCGTCGGCGCCGCCGCGGCCATACAGCCTGTCGCCTTCGATGACCGGCTTCCACGGGCCGAGATGTTCGGCCCAGCCGGTCATTTCCGGCTGCTTGTCCAGGTGCCCGTAGAGCAGCACGCAATCCTCGCCCTGCCCCGGGATCTCGATGAAGATCAGTGGCGTGCGGCCCTCCAGTCGGATCACTTCGAGCTGCATGCCGGGAATCGGCTGGGCCCTCGCCCAGTTTTCCATCAGCTGCACGGCCTGCTCCATGTAGCCGTGCTTGACCCAGTCGGCATCGAACATCGGCGACTTGTTCGGGATGCGGATGTAGTCGACCAGTTGCGGGACGATCTGGTCATCCCAGAGTTTGCCGACAAAGGCGCTGATAGCGTTTGAATCCATGCTTCTCTCCAGACTGGCGCGCTGCGAAACCGGCAGCGGATCGTCAATTCTAGCGTGTTGCCCTGAATTGCCGGCATGCGTGTAGGAAAAATAGTACAGGCGACCCATCGGGATGCTTACGAAACGGCGCCGGGAATTGCCATGCCGCGACCGATTCGATCCATGGAAACTGTGTCCACCGGGGACACAAGGACCCGGTCCCAACCAACACCCAAGGAGCGCCACCATGAACATCAAGACCATTCTGTCCAGCCTCATCCTGTCCCTCGCCCTGGCCCTGCCGGCATTTGCTGCCGGCCAGGTCGACATCAACAGCGCCGATGCCAAGGCGCTGGCCGAAGGCCTGACCGGCGTCGGTATGAGCAAGGCCGAGGCGATCGTCGCCTACCGCGCCGAACACGGCCCGTTCGCGAACGCCGACGAGCTGGCCCAGGTCAAGGGCATCGGCGACAAGCTGGTCGAGCGCAACCGCGACAACATCGTCGTCGGCGGCGCGAAATCGAAGTCGAGCGCAAGCGCCGGTTCGGCCAAGGCCAAGGCCACCAGGGCCGCCAGCGCGCAGTGACCTGACTGGCCAGGCCGGCGCGGACTCCCGGGTTCGTGCCGGCCTGCCACCAGGCGGCGACTCGCAACCCGCATTCCCGCTCCGGTGGCGGCGGCCTGCCGCGGCGAAACTGAACGACCCATCGCGCATGCACAAGGCATCCAGGCAGGCTGCAGTCGGCCGGATTCGCCATGCTAAACTTCGCATCCCCCGTTGGTGCGAACATGATTCTTCCCCGCTATCACATCAGCCCGTCCAGCATCGCGGGTGCCGGACAAGGCGTCATCCTTGACGAAACAGTCGAAGCGGGCCGTATCCTGGTCGCGCCCGATGCCATTGGGCGCACCTGGACCTTCGAGGAAATCCTCTCGATGCCCGATGCGCAAGCCATGTTGCCGGCGACGGTGCGCTGGTTCGAGGATCGCTACACGATTTCTGCGGACTGGCCGGACGAGTGCTATGTGAACCACTCGTTTTCACCCAGCGGATTGTGGCATCTCGGTTTCATCTTCGCCTCGACCCGGCTGCAAGCCGGCACCGAGATCACCGTCGACTACCGCCACCTGCTCGCCCCTGGGCAGGAAGAAGACTTCCACGATGCGGAAAGCGGACAGCCGATCGTCGGATTCACCTGGAAAGAGAGCCTCAGAGCGTCCTCGCAGGCGTTGCTCGGGCTCCTCGGCTAACCAAATATCATGCTTGAGATCCCGGTCCTGATCACCGAACGACTGCGCCTGACCGCGTTGTCCGAGCGTCATTTCGAACTCTACTCGGCGATGCTGGCCGACGCGACCAGCACGCGCTTTGTCGGTGACGGCCAGCCGCTCGACCGCATGAACGCGTGGCGATCCATGGCCATGCTGATCGGTCACTGGGCGCTGCGCGGATACGGCATGTGGGCCGTCGAATTGCAGGACTCCGGCGAGTTCATCGGACGCGTCGGCCTGCACAATCCCGAAGGCTGGCCCGACCTCGAACTCGGCTGGATGCTGCGCCCCGAACATCGCCACAACGGCTACGCAACCGAGGCTGCGCGCGCCGCGCTGGCCTATGCGTTCAACCGGCTCGGCGCCGAGCGGGCGATCAGCCTGATCCGCACCGAGAACACGGCTTCCGAACGCGTCGCACGGCGCCTCGGCGGTCGCCAGTCGACGACCATCGATTTCCTCGGCAGCGCCACCCTGGTCTATACCTACCATCGTCCCGACAGTTCGAACTGAGCCCGCCGTCCATCATGATGCGACTGTTGCGGCAATGCGACTATCGACGAACACGATGGAAGAACGACGGCGGCTGGACCACCGAGATCGCGCATGATCCGCTGCCGGGTTCCGCCTCGGGCTTCCGCTGGCGCGTGAGCATCGCCGACATCGAATCGGATGGGCCGTTCTCGTCGTTCCCGGGCATCGAACGCGACCTGCTCCTGCTCGCCGGCAATGGCATGGAACTTGACATCAACGCGGCCCCGCCGATCCGCCTCGTGCAGCGATTCCAGCGCGTGCATTTCGCCGGCGAGGATGAAGTCGCCTGCCGCCTGCTGGCCGGGCCGACGCGTGATTTCAACGTCATGGCAAATCGCGATTCGGTCTCGGCCGAGGTCCATGCGCGCCCCCTCAACGGCACCATGCTCGTGTTCGCCGAGCCCGGCGCGAGCTGGCTGATCCACGTGTTCGCCGGCCAGGCGGTGGCGCGCAGCGGCGAGCAGAACCTCACGATCGGAACCGCTGAGACGCTGATCGTCGATCCGAGCGCGGATTCTCGCGAACGCATCGTCCTCGAGGGCGGCGGCGAGCTCGTGCTGGTGCGGTTTGCGGAACTTTCGGCGCGCTAGTCTACAAACCAGATACCGATGGCAGGCGCGCGATTCGATCACACTCGCCGCGTTGCTGCTTCGTTGTTGGCCTTAGCCGCGATGCTTCGGCCCGCCTTTGTAGGAAGCGGCTTTAGCCGCGATGCTCTTCGTTGCGTTATCGAAAAGCATCGGGCATGAATGCCTGTCCTGAGCTTGTCGAAGGGCCCTTCCTGCAAAAGCCATCGAAATGCGGCGCGGATTTCGAGGACTTTTCCCTCGTTGCTGCTTCGGTGTTGGGCATGAATGCCTGTCCTGAGCTTGTCGAAGGGACCTTCCTGCAAAAGCCATCGAAATGCGACTCGGGATTCGATGGTTTTTCCCGCGTGGCTGCTTCGCTGTAGATTCAGCGGTCGTCGCGCGAGTAGACCCAGCCGTCTTCGACCTTGACCGGGAACTTTGCGGTCGGCTCGTAGGCCGGCGGACACAATGCGGCGCCGGTGCGCACGTCGAAGCGTGCGCCATGCCGCGGGCATTCGACTTCGTAGCCTTCGATGAGGCCGCCGGTCAGTTCGCCGCCATCATGCGTGCAGTTGTCCTCGAGCGCATACAGCTCGCCATCGACATTGAACACGGCGATCGGCGTGTCCCCCTACCACCCGGTCTGGCATTCACCGGGCAGCAGTTCGGCCAGGTGGCAGATGCGCACCCAGTCGCTCATGCCAGCCCCGCCAGCAGCGCATCGCTGGCGACCAGGTTGCAGATGCGCCGCACGTCGCCATCCATGGCGCGATCGCGCTGCATGAAGTCGATTTCTTCGCGGATGCGCGCATGCGCCTTGCGCACGGCCGCACCGGCGTGGAACTCGCCCGCCCCGTCGAGCGCCTTCATCAGACCCCGCACCTCGCCCTCGAACGTGGCATAGGCGGGGTGATCCCTGCCGGGCGCGCCATTGATCTTGGCCGCCAGCGCCGACCAGTCGCCGCGCTCGGCCAGGCCGCGCGCCGCGTTGAGCATGTCCTGGCGGTACTCGAGCGCCTGCGCGGCGGTATACAGCTCCATGGCCAGCACGTGGCCGAGATCTTCGGTCATGTCGAGCACGTGGCGCGCCTCGTTGGTACCCATCGAGACATGGTCTTCGGCATTGGCGCTGGTCGGAATCGAATACACCGATGCCGGATGCGCGCGGGTGGCCAGGTCGTTGACCAGTGCCGCCGCGGTGTACTGGACGATCATGAAACCCGAATCGGTCGCGTCCTCGTTGCCGATCAGGAAGGCCGGCAGGCCGTCGTTGTTGGCCGGATCGACGAGCTTGTTCAGGCGCCGCTCGGAGATCGAGGCGAGCACCGGAATCGCCGCCTTCACGTAGCTCATGGCCAGCGCCAGCGGCATGCCGTGGAAATGGCCGGCCGAAATCACCTGGTCCTCGATGTAGCGCGGGTTTTCGGCATCCGGGAACACCAGCGGGTTGTCGGTGACCGAATTCAGTTCGATGTCGATGATGCGGCAGGCCTGCTCCCAGGCATCGCGCACCGCGCCATGCACCTGCGGCATGCAGCGCAGGCAATAGGCATCCTGCGGCTGGTGCTTCTTGCCACCCTTGAACGGCAGGAAGCGCTGGTAGAACGCCTCGCGGCCATGCCGCTGCGAGGGCGGCACATAGTCCCAGCCGATGTCGAAGCGGCGCTGCTGCTCGACCGGGTCGCTCCACGATTCGGCGGTCCAGGTGCGGAATCGCGGCACGAGATGGTAAGGAATATCGACCAGGGTCGAACCGTCCAGCAATTCGCGGATATGCCGCGCCGTCTCGACCTGGCCCGGATGCGGGCGCAGGGCATGGACTTCGGGGCGCAAGGCGCCGCTGCGGCCGGCAAACGCGTCGAGGGACATCGCCGCGGCGAGGTCGGCCGTGGCGATCAGGCTTTCCAGTCGCGACAGGGCCAGCACGGCCGTCGCCAGCATCTGCGTGGTGCCGTTGTTGAGCGCCAGGCCCTCCTTGAAGGACAGGCGGATCGGCTCGATGCCGGCACGCTTGAGTGCCTCCGCTCCGCTGACGCGCTCGCCCTCGTGGAAGGCTTCGCCGCCACCGAGCAGGACGATCGCCAGATGCGACAGCGGCGCGAGGTCGCCGCTGGCGCCGACCGAACCCTTGGCCGGAATGAGCGGGATCACGTTGCGGTTGAGCAGGGCCGCCAGCGATTCCAGGGTCGACACGCGGATGCCCGAGTGCCCGCGCAGCAGGGTATTGATGCGGATCGCCAGGATCGCGCGCACGACCTCGTGGGCCAGCGGTTCGCCGACGCAGACCGCATGCGTGATCAGCAGGTTGTACTGCAGTTCCTCGAGCAGGGTGCCGTCGCGCTGCTCGGGATTGCCGCCCGGCAGTTCGTCGCGCGCGCGATGCGCGCCCAGCAGCTTGTCGGCATTGCTGCCGAATCCTGTCGTGACGCCGTAGACCGGTTCGCCGCAGCTGACCTTCTGGCTAAGGAAATCCGCGGCGCGCTGCACGCGGACCAGGGCCGCCGGTGCCAGCGACACGCCGGTTCCATTGCGGGCAATGTCGACGACCTGCGCCCGCGTCAGCGAGGAACCATCCAGCACGATCGTCATGCGCGCACTCCCATGGCTGCGCTCTGTTCGAGCTCGACACGCAGGGCCTTGACCAGCTCGGCGCGGCCCACCTCGAACTGGTCCTCGCGACGCAGGTCCTTGACCGTGACCGTGCCATTGGCGATTTCGTTTTCGCCGAGCACGAGGACGAAGCGGATGCCGGCGCGATCGGCGTACTTGAACTGCTTGCCGAGCTTGGACGGCTCCATCACGACCTCGGTGTTGATGCCGGCCTGGCGCAGCTCGGTGGCCAGCGCCAGGTAGGCCGGCAGTTGCGCCTCCTCCATCTGCGTGACCAGTGCCTGCACGGAACTGGTCGCGGTGCCGATCAGGCCGGCCTCGCGCAGCTGCCAGTAGAGGCGCGTCGCGCCGATCGAAATACCGACGCCGGGCAGGCTCGATTTGGTGTAGTTGCCGGCCAGGTTCTCGTAGCGCCCGCCCGAGCAGATCGAACCGATCTGCGGGTGCTCGTTGAGCGTGGTCTCGTAGACCGTGCCGGTGTAGTAGTCGAGGCCGCGCGCGATCGACAGGTTCAGCGCAAAGTGCGATTCGGGCAC
The DNA here is from genome assembly GCA_036734345.1 of Dokdonella sp. Classification (GTDB taxonomy): domain Bacteria; phylum Pseudomonadota; class Gammaproteobacteria; order Xanthomonadales; family Rhodanobacteraceae; genus Dokdonella. Next base: position 34,139 of record DAIMYT010000002.1, read on the forward strand.
GCCAAACGCCTTGATCAGGCCGAGCACTTCGCGCAGTTCGCGGCGACCCTGCTCGAAGGTCTCGCTGCCCGGACCGAGCGCGTCGAGCTTCTCGAGCGCATCGGCGAGCGAGGTCGAGCGCACCTGGACGAAGGCGAGAATGCGCTCGACCGCTTCCGCACTGAGACCAAATGCCGCACCGGCCAGGGTCTGCCGGACGTGATCCAGGCCACGCTTGTCGAGCTTGTCGACCTCGCGCAGCACGGCCATCTGCATGTCGCCATCGGCGATGCCGAGGCCCTCGAACCAGCCGCGCATGAGCCGGCGGTTGTTGAGCTGGATGGTGAACGGGCCGATGGCCAGGTCGCGGAACACGGCATGGATCGTCGCCGGGATCTCGGCGTCGTAGCGGACCGACAGCGCATCCTTGCCGATCACGTCGATGTCGCACTGGTAGAACTCGCGGAAACGCCCGCGCTGGGCGCGTTCGCCGCGGTAGACGCGCTGGATCTGGTAGCGGCGGAACGGGAAACTGAGGCCATGCTCGTGTTCGGCCACGTAGCGCGCCAGCGGCACGGTCAGGTCGAAGCGCAGGGCCAGCTCGGGCTTGTCGCCCTGCTCCAGCGCACCGGTCGACTGCACGAAGTAGACCTGGCGCTCGGTCTCGCCGCCGGACTTGGTCAGCAGCACGTCGGCGAACTCCATCACCGGCGTCTCGATGGGCAGGAAGCCGAAGCGTTCGAAATTGCTGCGGATCGTGTCGAGCATGCCCTGGAAGGCAATCTGGTCGAGTGGCAGCAGCTCAAGCACGCCAGGCATGGTGCGGGCGGGGGTCAAGGCCATGGAAATCCTCAGGAAGTCGACCGCGATCGCTGAATCGGGCGCTGCAAATCGGGTCGCATAGATTAACAGAAGCACCCGCCGGATCTGAATCAGGCGTTGCGCTGGCACGACGCCACGGCTATCATGCGCGCCCCGCCAAAGCGGGTCGGTATCGGGGTGTAGCTCAGTCTGGTAGAGCGCTACGTTCGGGACGTAGAGGTCGTAGGTTCGAATCCTGTCTCCCCGACCAATTTCATTGAAAACAGAAGGCCGCCCCCAGGGGTGGCCTTCTGTTTTCCGCCCTTCGCATGGCGAACGTTTTCCCCGGCGCTTGCGGCCTGCCGCCCGGCTTCTGCCCCTGGCTGGCCACTGCCGGATGACCCGCACAACGGAAAACCCCGGCTTGCGCCGGGGTCTTCGCGGGTCAAGCTCGCAGTTTGCCGCCTAGAACTTCTGCGAGAAACGCACGCCGATCATGCGCGGGTGGGTCGGCGCCGTATAGACTTGGCCATTCGGGTACTGCGGCACGACGCCCGCAGCGCCACAGACCGCCTCGGCGCATTCCGTGTAGCGATAGAGCTGTCCGCGCTTGTCGAACACGTTGTCGACGAAGAAGTCGAGCGACCAGCTGTCCCTGGCGATGCCCGTCGAAAGATCAAGCATCGAATACGACGGCAGGTTGCCGAGGATCTCGCGCTCGGCGATGCGCAGGTCCGAGGTGCGTTCACCGACATGCACGACCGCCCCCTGGAAGTAGGCCTGCAGGCTGCCGATCTCGAAGTTGTAGCGCGCGGTCAGGTTGCCCTTGAACTTCGGCGTCACCGGCAGGCGCGTGCCGCTCGGTGCTTCCGGATCGGTACAGTCGGTGACCGGATTGCCGTTCTCGTCGGTGAACCCGCAATAGTTCGCGGTCAGCTTGGCGTTGTAGAACGCCGCGCCGCCGGAAATCTGCAGGTTGTAGGTCGCCGCCCAGTTCAGCTCGAACTCGGCGCCGTTGATGCGCGCCTGGTTGGCGTTCTTGATCTCGGTCAGCCCGTTGGCGCCAAGGATGCTGAACTGGAAGTCCTTCCAGTCCTGGCGGAACACCGAGCCGTTGAACGACAGGTGGTTGTCGAGCCAGGTGGTCTTCCAGCCTACCTCGTAGTTGGTCAGGTAGTCGGAGAGGTACGGCGGCAGGATGCCGCGCCGGTTGATGCCACCCGGACGGTAGCCTTCCGAACGCGTGAAGTAGAGCATCTTGGTCGGCGTGAGCTTCCAGGTCAGGTTGAACTTGCCGAGCCAGTCGTTCTCCTTGACGGTCTTGTCGAAGACCAGGCAGGGCGCTCCGTTGTAAGGGGTCTGCGTGATGCAGCCGGCGACGCCGTAGTCTGAGTTTGGCGAGAAACCCTCGCTGAAGCCGAAGAAGCCGCCGAGGCTGTTGTTGGATCGGAAGTAGCGGCCGCCCACGGTCGCCGTCAGCGTATCGGGTATGAAGTCGTAGGAAATCTCGCCGAACACGGCCTTGTCGCGGTCCTGGCGCAACTGCTTGGTCAGCCAGATCGTGTTGGGCCAGCCCGGCACGGTGAGATCGCTGGAAAAGCCGTCGATCATGTAGCGCTGCTGGATGTCGTGCTTCTGGTTCTCCATGAACACGCCGGCGACGAAGCGCAGGCGGTCTTCCTGCGGCGAGGCGATGCGCAGTTCGTGGCTGGTCTTGCGATAGCGATCCTTGCCGCGGATGAACTGCGAGGGATTGATGATGTCGCCGTTGTCGTTGTAGATCGAACCACCGTAGGCATACAGGGTGTCGTACCAGAACGAATAGTCGGAGTAGTCGGAGAAGACTTCATCGTTGCGGTTCAGGTGGGCGAACGCATAGGTAAGATCAAAATTTCCGATCTTGCCTTCGACGGTCAGCGCGGACTGCGCCCAGTTGTCCTGCGCCTTCTCCGGGTAGAAATGGGTCAATTCCAGCTCGCCCACCGCGCCGTCGTAGGCGAAGAGGCCGTTGGACTTGGCCTTCTGGCCCATCAATGACGCGTTGATCGTCCAGTTGTCATCGAGGTTGATGCCGAGCGCGGCGCGCGCGCCCTTGGTGTCGACGTCGTTGTAGTTGTCCCGGGCGATAGCGGCATTGCTGATCGTGCCGTTGCCGCCGGTGTACTCGTCCCATGACGGAAAGGTACGCGTGCCGACGACATTGTCGATGTACCCGGCCTCTTTCTCGTGCCAGCCAACCAGGCGAATCGCCGCACGTTCGGAAATCGGGATGTTGACGAAGCCTTCCTGCACGTTGCCGATGCCACCGTGGCTGGTGCTGTTGAGGCCGAGGCTGTAGCCGGCTTCGTAGCCGCTCGGATCCGGCTTGTTGGTGATGATGCGGATCGTTCCGGCCTCGGAACTCGCGCCGTAGAGCGTGCCCTGCGGGCCCGACAAGACTTCGACGCGGGCAATGTCGTAGATGTGGATGTCGAGCGGCCCCTGGATTGTGGTGACCGGCTGTTCGTCCAGGTACACGCCGACGCTGGGCAGCGACCCGGAATGATTGCCGTCGCCACCGCTGGCCACGCCGCGCATGTAGATCTGCGAGAAGCCCGGGCCGAAGGTCTGGTAGGACACGCTGGGCAGGAACTTCACGTAGTCTTCGAAGCTCGAGACATTGAGCTCGCGCAGCTTTTCGTTACCGAGTACCTGGATGCTGATCGGCACGTCCTGCAGGTTCTCGGTGCGCTTCTGCGAAGTGACCGTGATGACGTCCAGCGACTGCGTCGAGATCGAGCCCTGGTCAGGCTTGTCGGGCGGCGACGGCGCGTCCTGGGCGTAGGCCGCGGAAGCAACGGCAAAGTGGATGGCTACCGCAAGCGGCAGCCTGGCCAGACGCCTCGCGGCGACTCGCGGTTTTCGGCACTGCAGGTCTTTCTTCATCGGGATCCCCTCTCGCTCTCTGGTTTGAAATCGGTCAGTTGCTGACGTTCTCGCCGGCCATCCCGACCGGCACCTCCGGATAAACCTCCAGGACCGGGCCGAGCGCCTCCTTGAGCGGGCCCAGCCACGGTTCGTAATGACGCCAGTGATCCACGCCCTCGCGATAGATCGGCTTGCGCACCTGCTCGGAACTGGCCGTGCGCACCGGCCGCGCATTCTCGAAGAAGCGCAGGCAACCCTCTTCGAACGGCAGGCCGCAATGGTCGAGCATGCGCCGCACCTCTCCCTCGGTGTCCTCGACCATGCGCTCGTAGATGACGCGGTGGACGCGACCGGGCAACACGGCGTCGAAGTGCGCCATCAGGGCCACGTAGTCGCGATAATAGCGGCCGATGTCGTCGAGGCCGTAGGTGAAACTCTGGCCGCGCGCGAAGTGCTGCTTGAAGGCGGAAAAGCAGCAGGCCAGCGGGTGCCGGCGCGCGTCGATGATCTTTGCGTTCGGAAGCATCAGGTGGATCAGGCCGAGATGCAGGAAGTTGTTCGGCATCTTGTCGATGAAGAACGGCGCATCGGTCTTGCGCTGGATGCGCGTGTGTTCGAGGTAGCGCTCGCCGAGTTCGCGCAACGCATCGGCATCCATGCCTTCGACCACGTCGTGGTAGGGCATCGCCTGGCGGGAGTCGCCCTGGCTGCGCAGTTCACGCGTGATCGAGGTGATCTCGGGCAATTCCATGGTGCCCTCGACCGCGGAATGACTGGCGAGGATCTGCTCGAGCAGGGTCGAGCCGGCACGCGGCAGGCCGACGATGAAGATCGGATCGGGCGCCGGCGAGCCATGGCCGCTGCGCTGGGCGAAGAATTCGCGCGTATAGCTGCGCCGGATGCGCGCCACCCGCGCCGTGGTGTCGTCGGCGTCGTAGTGCAGCGTTGCCCGGCGCAGCCGGTTGCCTTCGAGGTAATGCCGGAACGAGGCTTCGTAATCGGCTTCGTCCTCGAGCGCCTTGCCGATCGCGAACTCGAGGTGCTGGCGATCCTTGTCGGCCAGCTCGGGCCGGGCCAGCTCGCGGCGCATCGCGACCAGGTCCTCCGCGCTGAAGCGGAAGGTCTTGAGGTTGGCCAGGCTCCACCAGACTTCGCCGCAGCCGGCATCGAGCTCAAGGCTGCGCCGATAGGCCTCGATCGCTCGCGACTGGTGGCCCGCCGTCTTCAGGGCGTGGCCATAGCTCATCCAGATCCGCGGGTGGTCGCGGTACTCGGCGAGGATGTCGGCGTAGAGTCCGATCGCGGTTTCGTAGTCGCCGATCCGGCACAGCACGACGGCCTTGAGGTTGCGGTAACCGGCGTTGTCGGGTTCCAGCGCAAGCAGCGCATCGATCTCGGCCAGTGCCTGCGCCGGCTTGTTGGCCCGGTGCAGGACCAGCGCGTAGTTCTGGCGCGCGGCATGGAATCCCGGCGCGAGTTGCAGGCAGCGCGACAGCAGGTTTTCGGCATCCTCGTTGCGCCCGAGGCGCACGGCGACCTCGGCCAGCATGCGGATGGCGGCGACATCGGTAGGGTTGTGCCGCAGGCGCTCGCGCAACAGCGATTCGGCTTCGGGCAAGCGGTTTTCCACCAGTGCCGTCGCGGCCGCCAGCATCTGCGGATCGCGCGTCGAATAGCGCACGTGGTTGGCGTAGGCGGCATCGGCGCCTTCGGCGTCGTCCATGGCCATCAGCTGGTCGCCCAGCGCCAGCCAGGCCTTGGGCAGGTCGGGCTTGAGCCTTACCGCGCGCAGCAGCGCAGCCCTGGCCTCGGTGCCGTGCCGCGCACGCGCGAGGGCAAGTCCGAGTTCGAACTGGGCCATGGCCCAGTTCGGCTGCTTGACGGTCAGCGGACGCAGGATTTCCAGCGCCTGCTCGGGCATGCCGCGCAGCCGGTGCGATACCCCGAACAGCAGCACCGCCATCGGATGCTCGCCGACCGCCTTGATGATTTCCCTGGCCTGCTCGCCCGCCCGTTCCGGGTCGGTGGCCATCAGCCGCGAGGCATGCGCCAGGGCGGTCTCCAGGTCGGCGGTTGGCTCGGCGGTTGCGTTCACGCGCATCTCCCATGCAGCGGCGGCACTCCCGCCCGGCGAGGTCTCATCCACCGGACTTCCCCTGCGCTTCGATCTCGGCCTGTCTCCCGCACAGTGCTGCGATCCGCGCAACCGCGCCAATCACCCATTATCACGGCAAGCCCGCGCATCTTCATAGCGCTTTCAGCAATCGCCAGGTGAACTCGAGCGACTGGTAGAACGAATCGACCCGGATGCGCTCGTCCTGGCCGTGCGAGCGATCGTCATCGACATCGTAGGCAATGCCGTTGAACACATAGACCGGCATGCCGGCAGCGCGCAGGAAAACGCTGTCGGTGGCGCCGGCAGACATGTAGGGCCGCACCGGAAGCTTGCCCCACAGGGGCTTGCCGGCTTCGGCGATGCGGGCGAACAGGATCGGGTCGACCGGCGTCGGCGGGCTCGGATGCGGCTCGGAGACGCGGGCGATCGCGATCGACGGATCGGCGACGGCCTCGCGCAATGCGCGGTCGACCGCATCCGGATCCCCGTCGGGCAGCAGGCGGCAGTTGATCGTGGCCATGGCCATCTGCGGCAGCGCATTCTCGGCATGCCCGCCCTGCAGCAGGGTCGGCACGCAGGTCGTGCGCAGCTGCGCGTTGTTGTAGGTGGAACTGGCTGCCAGGCGCGCCAGCGCGGCGGGATCCGCGTGCTCGTCGGCGGCAGCGCGCATGTCCTCGGCCAGGCGGCCCGAGTAGAGGCTGGCCAGTCCTCCGAAATAGCCGCGCGTCGCCGAATTGGTGCGCAGGGGAAAGGCATGCTGCGACAGCCGCACCAGGCCCTTGGCCAGCGCGTAGATGGCATTGTCGGGCGTCGGCAGCGAGCTGTGCCCGCCGGGATTGCGTACGGTCAGCGTGTAGCTCAGGAAAACCTTTTCCGCAGTCTCGATGGAAATCTGGGCGGGCTTGCCGTTGCGGATTTCCGGGCCGCCGCCATCCACGTTGATCGCATAGCCGGCACGAAGCAACTCAGGCCGGTGCGCGAGCAGCCACTCCACGCCGTTGGCCACGCCATCTTCCTCGCCGGCGGTGAGCGCCAGCACGTAGTCGCCGCGCGGCTTGATGCCATCGGCCTTCAAACGCAGCAGGGCGCTGACCAGCCCGGCCGCGCCGCCCTTGATGTCCATCGTGCCGCGGCCGTAGAAATGGCCATCCAGCTCGGTCAGCTTGTACGGATCCTGGTGCCAGTCCTCGCGTTTCGCTTCGACCACGTCGAGATGGGCGAGCAGCAGGATCGGCTTGCGTTGGTTGCCGCCACGCAGGTGCACGACGAGATTGCGCCTGAGCGGATCATCGCCGAGCAGCAGGACATCATCGGCCGGAAATCCCGCATCGAGGAAGCGGCGCGCCATTTTTTCCGCGGCCGCGGTGGTGCTGCCGTGCGCGGGCGTGGTGTCGGTCTCGATCAGCTCGCGCAGCAACGCGCGGCCCTGGACCTGCACAGGGTCTTTCTCGGCCGCGGTCGCACCGGCTGGCAATGACCCCAGCAGGGCAACAGCGGCCGCAATGGAAGTCCAGGTGCAACGCTTGTGAAAGATCAAGTTCCGACTCCCCGGGTTGTGTTTCATGGACTTTCCAGCGCCATGGCCAGGCCCTGTCCGACGCCGACGCACAGGCTGACCAGCGCGCGGCGCTGGCCGTGGCGGCGCAAGGCAAGCGCCGCGGTCATCGCCAGGCGCGCGCCGCTGGCACCGAGCGGATGGCCGAGCGCGATCGCACCACCGTTGGCATTGACGTGGTCGGCATCGTCGGGCAAGCCCAGCGCCCGCGTACAGGCAAGGACCTGGGCGGCAAACGCCTCGTTGATTTCGATGCGGTCGAAGTCGGCCAACTGCAGGCCGCTGCGCGCAAGCAACCGGGCAATCGCCGGCACCGGGCCGAAGCCCATGAGCCGCGGCGCGACGCCGGCCGAGGCCATGCCGGTGATGCGCGCCAGTGGCTGCAGGCCATGGCGATCGAGCGCCGCCTGCGAGGCGAGCAGCAGGACCGCGGCGCCGTCGTTGAGCGTGGATGCATTGCCGGCGGTGATGCTGGTTCCCGGTCCGAGCACGGGTTGCAGTTGCGCCAGCCCCTGCGCTGACGATTCCGGGCGCGGCTGTTCGTCGTGTTCGGCGCACACGCGCGAGGAACCCTTGCCGGCTTCGGCCGGGGTGATTTCCTCGGCCAGCCAGCCCGCTTCGCGGGCGCGTGCGGCACGGCGCTGGCTGCGCAGCGCATAGGCGTCCTGGCTGGCTCGATCGATGGACTGCTCGCGGGCCAGGTTCTCGGCGGTCTGCGCCATCGAGTCGACGCCGTATTCCGCCTGCATGCGCGGATTGACGAAGCGCCAGCCAAGCGTGGTGTCGACAAGCTGCTGTTTTCGATCGAGTCCGTGTTCGGCCTTGGCCATCACATAGGGCGCCCGGCTCATGCTCTCGACGCCGCCGGCGACGACGAGGTCGGCCTCGCCACAGGTGATGGCACGCGCGGCCTGGCCGATCGCCTCGAGGCCCGAGGCGCACAGCCGGTTGACCGTCAGCGCAGGCGTCGTTTCGGGTAGGCCTGCCAGCAGCGTCGCCATGCGCGCGACATTGCGGTTGTCCTCGCCGGCCTGGTTCGCGCAACCGAGGATCACCTCGTCGACGGCGGCCCAGACGAGCGCGGGGTGCCGGGCCATCAGGGCGCTGATCGGCAGCGCCGCGAGATCGTCGCAGCGGATGCCGGCCAGCGCGCCGCCATGCCGACCGAACGGCGTTCGCGTCGCATCGACGACATAGGCGCGGCGATCAGTCATTGGCGTAGGTCATGTGCAGGTGCGGCATCCAGCCGCCACGGCGGATCGAATCCTCGATCGTCTCGCGGGTCTTCAGCAGGACGGGCAGGATCCGGGTAACGGCGCGCTCCGCGGCCTGTTCGCTGAACTGCATGCTGACATTGAGTCCGGCGACGACGCGACCGTTGCCCGCACGCACCGGCACGGCTATCGAGCACAGGCCCAGTTCGAGTTCCTGCGAGGTCAGCGCATAGCCCTGCTGGCGCACGCGCTTGAGTGCCCGCTTGAGTTCGCCCGCGTTGCGCACGGTATGCGCCGTGTAGGCCTGGAACTGGATGCCGCTGATCCAGGCATCGAGATCGGCTTCACCCATGTCGGCGAGGATGACCCGTCCGAGCGATGCGGTGAACGCCGGCAGGCGCGCACCGACGCCGAGCGCGATGCGCATGATGCGACGCACCGGCACGCGCAGGACGTAGACCACGTCGCTGCCATCGAGGACCGCCAGCGAACACGATTCATGGACCTGCTGCGACAGCTGTTCCATGGCCTGCTGGGCGAGCTCGGTCAGATCGAGCGAGGACAGGTAGCTGTAGCCGAGCTCGAGCACGCGCGGGGTAAGGAAAAAGCTGCGCCCGCGACTGCCGACGTAGCCGAGATGCTGCAGCGTGAGCAGGCTGCGACGTGCCGCCGCGCGCGAGAGGTCGCTGCGTTCGGCGACCTCGCTCAGGCTGGGGCTCGGCAGGTCGTGGCCGAACGTGCTCAGCACGCGCAAGCCCCGCGCCAGCGACTGCACGTAGTCCGGTCCCTGCTCGAAAGCGCTCTTGCCCATGCACTCGGAATTCCGGTTGACAGGGCGAGCCTATTCGGATTCCAATTGGTTCGCAATACGAATAGATGTGCGATTAGCGCACATTACTCCGGGGAGCATCGGGTGAGCACAGAACGCGCAACCGTTCTGCACAGTTGGTGCGTGCAGTCGGAATGGCAGGCGCCCACCATCGTGGCAGGCCACGGCGCCCGCTTCCGCGACTCCGAGGGGCGCTCCTACCTCGACATGAGCAGCCTGGCCGAGTGCAGCAACCTCGGCCACCAGCATCCGCGCGTCGTCGAGGCCATCCGCGAACAGGCGGCACAACTGTGTTTCGTGACTTCGAGCTGGGGCGCGCAGCCGCGCGCGGACCTGGCCGAGGCGCTGCTGGCAAAGTCGGGTTTCGAAGGCGGCCGCGTGTTCTTCACGCTTGCCGGCGCGGATGCCAACGAAAACGCGGTCAAGTTTGCGCGCCAGGCCCGCGGCCTGTCCCGCGGCGAAGTCATCGCGCGCGATCGTTCCTACCACGGCGCCAGCTATGCCGGCATGGCCCTGTCCGGCGACTCGCGCACGCAGGCCCAGGTCGACGCGCAGGCCTACCATGTCACCCATGTGCCGCCGCCCTACGCGTATCGTTGCCCGTTCGGCAGCGACAGCGACGACCAATGCGGGCAGCGCGCAGCGCAGGCAGTGGCGGAGGCGATCGCGCAACACGGCGCGGAGTCGGTCGCCGCCGTGCTGATGGAACCCAACGCCGGAACCAACGGCATCGTTGCCCCGGACAACTACTGGCCGGCCCTGCGCGAACTCACGCGCAGCGCCGGGCCGCTGCTGATCGCCGATGAAGTGATGAGCGGCTTCGGCCGCTGCGGCGAATGGTTCGCCTGGCAACGCTACGGTGACGACGCCCGACCCGACCTGATGACCCTGGCCAAGGGCCTGACCGGCGCACACGTGCCGCTCGGCGCGGTGGTCGTTTCCGCAGCGGTCAGCGCGCGCCTCGAAAACCAGATGCTCTACACCGGGCTCACCTACTGCGGGCATCCACTGGCCTGTGCGGCGGGCCTCGCCGCGCTGCGCGCCTATGAAAGCGAAGCGCTGGTCGAGCGCTCGCGCAGGCTCGGTGCGCAGATGTTCGACGCCCTCAAGGCGATGCAGGCACGCCATCCGGTCATCGGCGATGTGCGCGGCGGACACGGCCTGTTCGCGGTCGTCGAGCTCGTTTCCGATCGATCGAAACGCACGCCGCTGGCGCCCTGGCCGCAGACGCCGCCGGCCCTCGGACGCCTGCTGAAGAGCGCGCTGTCGGAGGGCGTCTCGTTCGCCAGCCGCGGCAACCTGATCATCCTGGCGCCTCCGCTGGTCATCGAAGAAGAAGACCTCGGCGACGCCCTTGCCCTGCTCGACCGCCTGATCGGCGAACTGGAGGCCGCATGAGTTACAAACTGACCTACGCCACGATGTTCAATCCGCCGGCCGAACTGCACGAGCGCTTCGACGCCGCGCTGGCCGAAGTCACCACCGGACTCGGCGCGACCCACGCACTGCATGTGGATGGCGTGGACTGCCCCGGCGCAGGCAGCGAAGAGCGCTGCAGCCCGATCGACGAACGTCGCGTCCTCGGCCGGTTCGCCGTGGCCGACCGCAACCAGGCGAACCAGGCAATGGCAGCCGCACAGCGTGCCTTTGCCGGCTGGCGTGCGACGGCGGCTTCCGAACGCGTGCGCCTGCTCAAGCGTGTCGCCGACCTGATCGAGGAACGCATCTACGCGATTTCGGCGGCACTCACCCTCGAAGTGGGCAAGAACCGCATGGAGGCGCTTGGCGAGGTGCAGGAAACCGCCGACTTCTTCCGCCTCTACGCCGAGGATTTCGAGCGTCACGGGGGCTTCGAACATGTCCTGCCGGACGATCCACTGCCGGATTTCCGTTCGCACAACCGCAGCGTGATGCGACCGTACGGCGCCTGGGTGGTGATCGCACCGTTCAATTTTCCGTTTGCGCTGGCTGGCGGTCCGGTTGCGGCGGCCCTGGTCACCGGCAACACGGTGGTGTTCAAGAGCGCCAGCGACACGCCGTGGTCGGGCCGCCTGCTCGCCGACTGCCTGCGTGACGCGGGCTTCGCGCCCGGCGTATTCAACTATCTCAATGGCAACGGCAAGGACGTCGGCCAGGCCCTGGTCGACCATCCGCACACGGCCGGCATCACCTTTACCGGCTCCTTCGACGTCGGCATGCGCATCGTCCGCGCCATGGCCAGTGGCGCCTACCCGCGGCCCTGCATCGCCGAGATGGGCGGCAAGAACGCCTGCGTGGTCACGCGCAACGCGGATCTGGAACGCGCCGCGACCGGCATCGTGCGATCCGCCTTCGGCATGGGCGGACAGAAGTGTTCGGCGCTGTCGCGCCTCTACGTGGATGCCGATGTCGCCGATGCGCTGATCGGCAAGTTGCTGGAAAAGATGCAGGCCCTGCGCATCGGCGATCCAAGCCTGAAGGAGAACTGGCTCGGCCCGATGGCGACGACCAACGCGCTGCGCAATTTCGCCCGCTACACGACGGCGCTGGCCGAGAATGGCGGGCGCATTCTCGCCGGTGGCGAGCGCCTGCGCGAAGGTGAGCTCGACAACGGCTATTTCGTTGCCCCGACCCTGGCCGAAGCGCCGGCCGACCATCCGTTGTTCCGCGAGGAGATGTTCCTGCCGATCGTCATGCTGTGCAGGGTGCGCGATCGCGAGGAAGCCATTCGCCTGGCCAACGATTCGCCGCTCGGCCTGACCGCCGGCTGCTACGGCAACGACGAGGATGTGGCATTTTTCTTCGACCGCATCGAAGCCGGCGTGACCTACGCCAACCGTCCGCAGGGGGCGACTACCGGCGCCTGGCCCGGTTACCAGCCGTTCGGCGGCTGGAAGGGTTCCGGCTCCACCGGCAAGGCGATCGCCTCGTTCTACTATCTCGCCCAGTACCAGCGCGAGCAGTCGCGTACGGTCGTAGAATGAACATGACCCTGGCCGAGGCGATCGAGCATTTAGTCGGCGACGGCATGCGCATCGCGCTGGAAGGGTTCACCCACCTGATTCCGTTCGCCGCCGGACACGAGATCATCCGCCAGCAGCGGCGCGGGCTGCACCTGATCCGCATGACGCCCGACCTGATCTACGACCAGATGATCGGCATGGGCTGTGCGCGCCAGCTGACGTTTTCCTGGGGCGGCAATCCGGGTGTCGGCTCCCTGCACCGCCTGCGCGATGCGGTGGAGAATCGCTGGCCACATCCGCTGCTGCTCAACGAACACAGCCACGCCGGCATGGCGGCGGCCTTTACCGCGGGCGCCGCGCGATTGCCGTTCGGCATGCTGCGCGGCTATCAGGACAACGACCTCGCTGCGCACAATCCGACCATCCGCCAGGTGCGTTGCCCGTTCAGTGGCGAGATGCTCGCCGCCGTTCCCGCGATCAACCCGGATCTCACCATCCTGCATGCGCAACTGGCGGATCGCCAGGGCAACGTGGCCGTGCACGGCATCATCGGCGCGTCGCGCGAAGCGGCGCTGGCGGCGAAATCGCTGCTCGTGACGGTCGAACAGCTCGTCGAGGAGCTGCCGCCGGCCATGAACGCCATTGTGCTGCCGGGCTGGATCGTCAGCGCCGTCGTGCATTGCCCGGGCGGCGCCTATCCGTCCTATGCGCAGGGCCACTACGCCCGCGACAACGCGTTCTACCAGCGCTGGGACGCGATCGCCCGCGATCGCGACAGCTTCCTCGCCTGGATGGAGCGGCATGTGCTGCGCACCGCCGACCATCGCTGCTTCCTCGACAGCCTGCAGCAGGAAGCCGCATGAGCCAGTGCACGCGCGACGAATGGATGACCATCGTGGCGGCACGCAACCTGTGGGACCGCTGTGTCTGTTTCGTCGGTATCGGCCTGCCCAGCGTCGCCTGCAACCTCGCCCGCCTGAGCCATGCTCCCAACATCGTGCTGATCTACGAGTCCGGCACGATCGGCGCGCGCCCCGGCGTGCTGCCGCTGTCGATCGGCGACGGCGAACTTGCCGAGACGGCGACCTGCGTGGTGCCGCTGCCGGAGATCTTCAGCTATTACCTGCAGGCCGGACGTGTCGACGTCGGTTTCCTCGGCGCGGCGCAGATCGACCGCCATGGCAACCTCAACAGCACGGTCATCGGCCCCTACGGTTCACCAAAGACGCGTCTGCCTGGCGCCGGTGGCGCGCCGGAAATCGCCGCGCACGCCAAACGCACGTTCGTGATGCTCAGGGCCACGCCGCGCAGCTTCGTCGAGCGCCTGGACTTCTGCACCAGCGCGGGCTTCCGCGACACATCCGGCAGTTCCTCGCGAAACGATGCCAGCCACGCCAACGGAACGGCATCGCGACGACACGGCGGCAGTCGCGGCCCGCACGCCGTGATCACCGATTTCGGCGTGCTTTCCCCCGAGCCGACGACCCACGAATTGCAGTTGACCGCGCTGTACGAGGGCGCGAGCGTCGAGGAAGCCCGCGCCGCAGTCGGCTGGCCGCTGCGGGTTGCCGACCAGGTCGAAGTGATCGCCGAGCCGGGTCCGTTCGAATTGCAGACGCTGCGTGCGCTCCAGGAGCGCACGCGCGAAGCACACGCGCGTCCGGTTTCGATCCCGGCCTGATCCATCGCCTTCCGTTTCGCCCAGCAGGTACCCGATGAACAATCCGCACATCAAGACGACCCTACCCGGTCCCAGGGCACAGGCCCTGATTGCACGCGACGCCGCCGTGATCTCGCCGTCGTATCCGCGCGACTATCCGTTCGCGATGTCGCACGGCCGCGGCACCGAGGTGTGGGATGTAGATGGCAACCGCTTCCTCGACTTCGCCGCCGGCATCGCGGTCTGCGCCACCGGACACGCGCATCCGCAGGTGGTCGCGGCCGTGCAACAGGCAGCGACCGAATTCCTGCACATCTCCAGCGACTACTGGCACGAACAGATGGTCGGCCTCGGCGAGCGCCTGGCGAAGTTCGCGCCGATGCAGGCGATTGCCGGCGAGGCGGCGATGAGCTTCCTCTGCCAATCCGGCACCGAGGCGGTCGAGGGCGCGATCAAGCTGGCGCGCTATGTCACCCGACGACCGCGCTTCATCGGCTTCCTCGGCGGCTTCCATGGACGCAGCATGGGCTCGCTGTCGTTCACCTCGAGCAAGTACACCCAGCAACTCGGCTTCGCCCCGACCATGCCCGGCGTGACCCACGTGCCCTTCCCGGATCCGTATCGGCCGCTGTTTGCCGGCGCCGACCAGGGCCAGGCGGTGCTCGACTACATCCGCATGCTGTTCGAACGCAGCGTGCCGGCTGCCGAAGTGGCCGCGATCCTGGTCGAGCCGATCCAGGGCGAAGGTGGCTATATCGTGCCGCCCGATGGCTTCCTCGCCGGCCTGCGCGCGCTCTGCGATACGCATGGAATCCTGCTGGTCTTCGACGAGGTGCAATGCGGCGTCGGTCGCACCGGCAAGATGTTTGCCTGCGAACACTGGGGCGTGGCGCCGGACATCATGACCTCGGCCAAGGGCCTCGGCTCGGGCTTGCCGATCGGTGCCGTGGTGGCGAAGAAATCGATCATGGGGCAGTGGAAGCGCGGCGCGCACGGCAACACCTACGGCGGCAATCCGATTGCCTGCGCCGCGGCCAATGCGACGATCGACCTGGTCAGTGGCGGTTTCGCCGACAACGCGGCCCGCGTCGGCGCGCACTTCATCGCGCGCCTGCAGGAACTCGCCGGCGATTTTCCGTGCATCGGCGAAGTACGTGGCAAGGGCCTGATGATCGGCATGGAACTGATCGAAACCGGCGGCAGCAAGACGCCGGCCCGCGCGCTGTGTGATGCAGTCATCACGCGCGCCTTCCACAATGGCCTGCTGCTGCTCTCCTGCGGCGTCAGCACGGTGCGCTTCATGCCGCCGCTGAACACCTCCATCGCGCAGGTCGATGAAGCCATGAACCTGCTCAGGACCAGCCTCGACGAGGCGCTGCGTGGCGCGCATGGCTAGCCTGCGCCTGCCATGGCTGCCCGTGCTGTGCGGCCTGCTTGCGGCAGGCACCGCCATGGCCGCGCGCGAACCCGTGCTCAAGCAGGTCGACCTGCCGCACAGTTACTACTGGCGCGAACTGTACCTGCCTCAGCTCACTTCCGGACCGTCTTCGCTGGCCTTCATGCCGGACGGCGCGGAACTGGTCTACAGCATGGCCGGCTCGCTCTGGCGCCAGCACATCGGCAGCGGGACGGCCATCGAACTGACCCACGCGCCGCGCGCCTATGACTACCAGCCCGATGTCGCGCGCGACGGTCGCAGCGTCGTGTTCGCCCGCTACGATGGCAATGCGATCGAGTTGTGGCGGCTGGACCTTGCCACGGGTCGCGAGCAGGCGCTGACCCGCACGGCGGCGGTCAACGTGGAACCGCGCCTGTCGCCCGATGGCAAGCAACTGGCCTGGGTCAGCACCGAGGGAACCGGGCACTTCAACCTGTTCGTCGCCACCATCGACGCGGGCGGCCTGCACGATGCGCACATGCTGCTCGGCGAACAGCGCAGTGCGCTCGACCGCTACTACTATTCCGCCTTCGACCATGCGATCAATCCGTCGTGGTCGACGGACGGTGAGTCGATCCTGTTCGTCGGCAATCACGAGATCGCCTGGGGAACCGGCGACCTGAGCGTGGTCAGGCTCGACGACCCGGACCACCCACGCCGAATCCTCAGCGAAGAGACCAGCTGGAACGCGCGCCCGGAGCTGGCGCCCGATGGCAGGCGCCTGCTCTATGCCAGCTACCACGGCCGCCAGTGGCAGCAACCGTGGCTGACCACGATCGACGGTGCCGCGCCCCTGCCGCTCGCGTTCGGTGATTTCGACCGGCGCAACGCGCGCTGGTCGCCGGACGGCACGCGCATCGCCGTCATCGGCAACCAGTCGGGCAATACCGCATTGCAGGTGATCGACATCGTGGGTGGTGCCAGCGTTGCAATGACCGCAAGCGAGCGCCGTTACAAGACGCCACGCGCAACGCTCGTCATCAATATCTCCGGCGCGGACGGCCAGCCCACCGCGGCACGCGTCAGCGTCCTCGGCAGCGATGGACGCGCGTATGCGCCGGCGGATGCCTGGGTCCACGCGGATGACGGCTTCGATCGCAAGCGCCAGGCCAGCGAGACGCACTATTTCCACTGCGCGCCACCGTGCCGGCTCGACGTGCCTGCGGGAGAAGTCCGCGTCACCGTGCAGCATGGCTTCGCCAACCTGCCCTGGCAGGGAAAAGCCCGGCTCCTGGCCGGCAAGGAAAAACAGCTGCTGGCGCGGCTCGTGGCGAACGCGCTGCCGGAGGCATTCGGCAACTGGCTCGGCGCCGACCTGCACATCCACATGAACTACGGCGGCGCCTACCGCAACACGCCTGCCAACCTCGTCCGTCAGGCGCTGGCCGAAGACCTCGACATCGCCTTCAACCTGATCGTCAACAAGGAAGAACGCATTCCCGATATCGCGTATTTCCGTAGCGATGCCGATCCGGCCAGCACGGCGCAGACCACGCTGCTGCAGGCGCAGGAGTACCACAGCAGCTTCTGGGGCCATCTCGGCCTGCTCCAGCTCGACGACCATTTCATCACTCCGGATTTCACCAGCTACCGGCACACCGCTCTGGCCAGCCCATTTCCCCACAACGGCGTCATCGCCGACCTCGCCCATGCGCAGCACGCCCTGGTCGGCTATGTGCATCCGTTCGACACGATTCCGGATCCGGCGAAAGACCTCACCCTCAGCCACGAACTGCCCGCCGACGTCATCCAGGGTAAGGTCGATTATCTCGAAGTAGTCGGATTCTCCGACCACAAGGCGACTGCCGCGGTCTGGTACCGCCTGCTCAACCTCGGCTTCCATCTCGCCGCCGGATCCGGCACCGACGCGATGGCGAACTACGCCTCGCTGCGCGGACCGGTCGGGCTCAATCGCGTGTTCCTCGATAGCGCGGGATTGCGCGACCGCGACACGATCGCCACGGCCATCAAGGGCGGCCACGGTTTCGTCAGCAACGGTCCGCTGACGGGCTTGCTGCTTGAAGGCGCAAAGCCCGGCGACAGCGTGCCGCAAAAGCCTGCCTATCGTTATCGCGTTGCCCTGCGCTCGCCGGTTGCCATTGACCACCTCGAACTGGTGCACAACGGCCAGGTGGTCAAGGCGTTCGACCTGAGCGGCGATCACCGGCGTTTCGACGGCGAAGGCGAGATCGCGCTGGACGACGGCGGCTGGCTGCTGTTGCGGGCCTGGAGCGACGAGGCTGATCCGCTGCTGCTCGACCTCTATCCGTATGCAACGACCAATCCGGTCTGGCTCGGCGAAAACGTCCGCACAGCGTCGGCGACAGCGGACGCGACCTGGTTCGCCGCCTGGATCGACCGCGTAGTCACGGTGGTCGCGGCGCGCGAAGATTTCAATACACCGGAAGAAAAACAGGCCACGCTGGCCTACCTGCGCGAGGCGCGCGATGCCTATCTCGAGCTCGCCCGGCAACCGAATCCCGGATCCACGCCATGAAGCGACTGCCCTGCATCCTGCTCCTCTGTGTCGCCTGCGGCGCCCAGGCGACAAACGAGGACGCCCTGTTCCAGCCTGCCGATCTCGCGCGCGTGGCTGACATCAGCGAGCCCGCCTTGTCGCGCGATGGCGACTGGCTCGCCTACGTCGTGTCTGCGGCCAACGTCGATGCCGACCGCAGCCAGTCCGACCTTTGGCGCGTCCGCTACGACGGCAGCCGGCGCACGCAACTCACGCAAACGCCGGACAGCAACGAATGGCGGCCGCAATGGTCAGCCGACGCGACCCGGCTCGCCTTCCTTTCCGACCGACCGCGCGATGCGGAGGAATCGAAGGACGAGGCCACGACCCAGGTCTGGATGATGCCGGCCGATGGCGGCGAAGCGCGACGACTGACCGATTTCGCCGATGGCGTCGAAGACTTCGCCCTGTCGCCGGATGGAAAGCGCCTGGCCGTGATCGCGATCGATCCCGAATTTCCACCCGGCACGGAGAAGCCGAAAAACCCGCCGCCGATCGTCAGCGAACGCTACCAGTTCAAGGAGGACGGCACCGGCTATCTCGGCAGCCGGCGCAAGCATCTCTACCTGTTCGACATCGCCAGCGGCAAGGCCGAGCTGCTGACCCCCGGCGCGCACGACGAACAGCTGCCGGCGTGGTCGCCCGACGGCACGACCCTCGCCTATGTGACCAGGCGTGGCGCCGATCCGGACCGGCACCTGAACTACGACATCTACCTGATCGAAGCGAATGCCGGCGCGAAGGAGCGCCAGCTGACCACCTTCCCGGGTGCCGACCTCGATCCGTACTGGGAGACCTATCCGGCCTGGAGCCCGGACGGCACGCGCATCGCCTACCTGCAGAGTGGAGAGGACAAGTGGCTTTACTACGCGCCATGGCAGCTTGCCGTGATCGACGTGGCCAGCGGCAAGGCGACGCTGCCGGCGCCGATCGACCGCTGCTTCACCAAGCCGCGCTGGGCGGCCGACGGCAAGAGCATCTTCGCCCTCGTCGAACAGAGCCTGGTCACCCATGTCTCGCGCATCGACCTGGCCGACGGCAGGATCAGCGAACTCAGCCATGGCCCGCGCTTCGACTACGACCTCGACGTATCGGCCAACGGCCGCATCGTCGTGCTCGGCGGCGATGACCTGCATCCCTACTCGCTGTCGGCCGTCGAAGGCGACGCGCTGCGTCCACTCGACGGACACAATGCCTGGCTCGCGCAGAAAAAGCTGGCCGGCGCCGAAGCGATCCGCTTCCAGAGTGCCGACGGCACCCCGCTCGAAGGCCTGCTGGTCAAGCCGGTCGGCTACAAGCCGGGCAAACGCTATCCGACCATCGTGCGCCTGCACGGCGGCCCGGTGTACCAGTTCAGCCATGAATTCATGGTCGACTGGCAGGTCTACGCCGCGAACGGTTTTGCCGTCGTCGCGATCAACCCGCGCGGCAGCTCCGGACGCGGATTCGATTTCGCCCGCGCGATCTATGCCGACTGGGGCAACAAGGACACGGCGGACGTCCTCGCCGGCGTCGATCACGTGGTGAAGATGGGCATCGCCGATCCCGCCCGCCTCGGTCTCGGTGGCTGGAGCTACGGCGCGATCCTGACCAATGCCGTGATCGCCAGCGACACGCGCTTCAAGGCGGCCGTCAGCGGCGCGGGGGCCTCCAACATGTATGCGCTGTACGGCCATGACCAGTACATCCGCGAATACACGCTCGAGCTCGGCTCACCCTGGAGCAACCGCGAGCTCTACGACCGCGCCAGCTTCCCGTTCCTGCATGCCGACCGCATCACCACGCCGACCCTGTTCCAGTGCGCGGAAAAGGACTTCAACGTGCCCTGCCTCGGTGCCGAACAGATGTACCAGGCCTTGCGCGTTCGCGATATCCCGACCCGGCTGGTGATCTATCCGGGCGAGCACCATGGCCTGAGCGTCCCAAGCTATCTGCGCGACCGCATGCAGCGCAACCTCGACTGGTACCGGCGTTTCCTCAAGCCATGACTATCAGGAAATATGCGCTTGTTCGCGACCTGCTGTCTGTCGAATGTCTTGTCCTGTCCAGGATCAACAAGCCCGTCGTCCCGGCGCAGGCCGGGACCCAGTGTCCCGACGCCATTCTTCGACTGCGTGAATGTCCCGGGAACAGCACGCCCCGATCAAGGCGCTGGGTGACGCGCTGCATCCGCAGCTTGCCCTTCGGGCCATTCGCAAGGCGAATGTTCGCTTCGGCATCCTGCCTCCGCAGTCCGGCATGCGCCGGGACGACGGCGGCGTGTGCGTTGACCGCCGCATCCCTCTGCGTCGCTTCTTCACGTAGAGCAAGCCTGCCATCGCTGCGGACGCACGCAAACCCTCGCCGGGATGACGGAAAGGAGAATTGCGACGCTACGTCAGTGTTATTTGCGATAGCGGCCGAAGCGCTTGAGCAGGCGCACCAGCTCCTTGTGCGAAATCGCCTTGGCGTAATGCCCCGCCTCGCCCTGCATGTCGCGCGCCGCGACCATGGCGTTGACGATGGCTTCTTCGGTGGCCTGCACGGTCGCTTCGAACAGGCCATCGATGTCGTCGTTGCCGACGAAGCTGGCATGGCCGATCTTGCCATCGCTGAACGGCTCGGCGTTGGCCGTCGAGAAGGCCACGAAGATGTCGCCCGAGCCGTTGCCGGCATAGCTGCCCATGCGCGCCAGGCCCATGCCGGCGCGCTTGGCGATGCGCCTGAGCTGGTGCGGCAGCAGCGGCGCATCGGTGGCGACCACGATGATGATCGAACCGGTTTCGCCGGCCAGTTTGGGGTCGGTGTAGATGCGGTCCTTGCGCAGGTATTGGCCGACCGGCACGCCGGCGATGCGCAACGGATCGCGCACGCCGTAGTTGGCCTGCACGAGCACGCCGACCACGTAGTCGTTCTTGCCGATTGCCAGCCGACGCGACGCCGTGCCGATGCCGCACTTGAACTCGTGGCAGACCATGCCGGTGCCGCCGCCGACATTGCCTTCCTCGACTGGCCCGCCGCGCGCCGTGGCCAGGGCCAGGGTGACGTGCTCGGGCTTGACGTGGAATCCGTTGATGTCATTGAGATGTCCATCCCAGGTCTCCGCCACGACCGGCAGCGACCACCAGTAACCCGACGCATCGGCGCCGCCGGCATGCACGCGTTCGGCGATCACCGCGTCGCGGACCACGCCGACGCTGTGCGTGTTGGTCAGCATGACCGGGCCCTCGAGCTGGCCCGATTCGTCGATCCATGTCGTGCCGGTCATTTCGCCATTGCCGTTCAGCGCGAACCATCCGGCGAATACCGGCTTGTCGGCGCTTTCCCTTCCGCGCGGCAGGATCGCGCTGACGCCGGTGCGCACCTTGTGGCCATTGGCCAGGTCCTCGATCAGGGTCACCTGGCCGACGGTGACTCCGGCCACGTCGGTAATCGCATTGAGCGCTCCCGGTGTACCCTCGAAAGGCACGCCGAGGTCGCGCGCACGCGGCTCGGCAGCGGACGCCAGAGCGCAAATCGAGTACAACGCAAATGCACATGCGGAACGGTACATCGCAATCTCCGGATCGGTCGGGCCTGTCCCGGATCCTACAACGAGTCGGGCAGACCCCATGAATCCTGTTGAATCATCCATCGCACTCGACCAGGCACGCGCGCTGCCGGCGCGCTACTACTTTGGCGAGGACATGCTCGCCCATGAGCACGACGCGGTGTTCGCGCGCAGCTGGCAACTGGTCGCGCATGGCGCGCTGCTGGCCGAGCCGGGCGACCACGTGGTCGAAAGGATCGGCAAGGTGCCGATCCTCCTCGTGCGCGGCAAGGATGGCGTGCTGCGCGCCTTCCCGAATGTCTGCCGGCATCGCGCCGGACCGCTCGCCCTGTGCAACGGCAAGGGCGCGAGTGCCCTGCACTGCAAGTACCACGGCTGGACCTACACGCTCGAAGGCCAGCTGCGAAGCGCGCCGGAAATGCAGGGTGCGAAGGATTTCGACGTCGGCGACATCCGCCTGCCGCCGCTGCGCGTGCACGAATGGCAGGGGCTCGTGTTCGTCGCCCTCGACGCCGACGTCGCGCCGTTCGACGAGGTCTATGCCGGCATCGTCGAGCGCATCGCGCCGATCGACCTGTCGGCGATGCGCTTCCTGCGCCGCGAGACCTACGACATAGCCTGCAACTGGAAGGTCTACATCGACAACTTCCTCGAGGGCTACCACCTGCCGCACGTGCATCCCGGCCTGTGCAAGGTGCTCGACTACCGCGCCTACGACACCGAACTGTTCCCGTGGCAGATCCTGCAGACCTCACCCCTGCGCGACAGCGGCGAGATCTACGGCGAGGGCGAGGCGTTCTACTACCAGATCTATCCGAACATCATGCTCAACATCATGCCCGGCCGACTGCAGACCAATCGCGTCCTGCCGCTCGGCCCCGGTCGCTGCCGCGTCGAGTTCGACTTCTTCTATGCGCAGGACGACAAGGCGCAGTCGCGCATCGCGCGCGACGCCGAATTCAGCGACGAGGTCCAGCTCGAGGACGTGGCCATCTGCGAGGCCGTGCAACAGGGCCTCGCCTCGGGCACCTACGATGCCGGCCGGCTCTGTCCGAAACGCGAGAGCGGCGTCTGGCATTTCCACAACATGTTGCGAACCGCGTATTCGCACGGGGAAGGACCATGAGCCGCATCGATTCGCGCGTCATCTGCATCCTGTTGGCCAGCCTTGTATCGACAAGCCTTGCGGCGGCACCCCGGGGAAACCTGCTCATTCGCGCCGGCCACGTGCTCGATGTCGATAGCGGCAAGCTGCTGGCCGACCAGGACATCCGCATCGAGGACGGACGCATCCGCTCGATATCGGCGCACATGGCGAATGCTGCGGCAGATGGCGCACAGCTCGACTGGTCGTCCTTCACGGTCGTGCCGGGCCTGATGGACATGCACACCCATCTCGCCGACGAGGGCCAGACCGCCGACCCGGCCGCGCCGCTGCACAGCACGCCGGCACGCGATGCCTTCATCGGCGCGAACAATGCGCGTCTCACCCTGCAGGCCGGATTCACCACGGTGCGCGACGTCGGCGTCTACCGCGGCTTTGCCGACGTCGCCCTGCGCGATGCGATCAATGCCGGCCTCGTGCCGGGCCCGCGCATGTTCGTTGCCGGCGCCTACATCACGATCACCCGAGGCGGCGGCGAGATCACCGGGCTGAAACCCGGCACGGTGGTGCCCGAGGAATTCCGACGCGGCGTGGCCAATTCCGAAGCGGAAGTGCGTCAGAAAGTGAATGCCGTGCTCGACGGCGGCGCCGATTTCATCAAGGTGATCGCGACCGGGGCCGTGCTCACCGCGGGCACCGAGCCGGGCCAGTCCGAATATTCGGAAGCGGAAATCCGCGCCGCGGTCGAGGAAGCGGCCAAGCGTGGCACCTTCGTCGCTGCGCACGCGCATGGCGCGGAAGGCATCAAGCGCGCAGTGCGCGCCGGCGTGCGCTCGATCGAGCACGGTTCGCTGATCGACGACGAAGGCATCGCCCTGATGAAGGAACACGGCACCTGGCTCGACGCCGACATCTACAACGGCGACTACATCGACAGCGTGGGCCGCAAGGATGGCTGGTCGGAGGAAATCCTGCGCAAGAACACCGAGACCACCGAAGCCCAGCGTGAAGGCTTCCGCAAGGCGGTCAAGGCCGGCGTCAGGATCTCCTTCGGCACCGATGCCGGCGTCTATCCCTACGGCGACGACGCGCGCCAGTTCTCATACATGGTGCGCTACGGACTGACCCCGCTGCAGGCGATCCGCTCGGCGACCATCGACAGCGCGCGCCTGCTCGACAAGGACAAGGACCTCGGCTCGATCGCGGTCGGCAAGATCGCCGATCTCGTCGCCGTGGCCTGCGATCCGCTCAAGGACATCGAATGCCTGCGCCAGGTGCGCGGCGTGGTCAAGGACGGCAAGCGCGTCTGCCTGGAGCCTCCGGCACAATCCCTATCATCCGCATCCGCCGCCCCGGCGAAGCCCGGCGCCCGGTGACCCTGCCTTGAACGGCATGCCATTGTCTCCAGAAGCACCCACTTCCCAATTCCCATGACGGGTCCGACATGAGCGACGGCAAGAAAATCGGCTTCTGGACATGCACGGCGCTCGTCGTCGGCAATGTCATCGGCATGGGCATCTTCCTGCTGCCGGCATCGCTCGCGCCGTTCGGATTCAATGCGCTGATCGGCTGGGGTATCACCCTGTTCGGCTGCCTGACCCTGGCGCTCGTATTTTCGCACCTGTCGCGCTCAATGCCCGATGCGGACGGCCCCTACGGCTATATCCGCAACACCCTGGGTGACCTGCCCGCCTACATGGCGCTTTGGGCCTACTGGATCTCGCTCTGGCTGACCAACGCGGCGCTTGCAACCGGCGTGGTCGGTTACATCACCGTCGTCATCCCCGAGTTCAATGCGATCCAGCCCGCACTGTTCGCGCTGGGCCTGCTCTGGTTGCTGGTCATCGTCAACCTGTTCGGCGTGCGCACCGGCGGAGCCGTGCAGATCGTGACCACGACGCTGAAGCTGTTGCCGATGGTCGCCATCGGCGTGCTCGGCGCTTCGGTGCTGCTGACTGCACCGGAAAGTTACGTGGCGCATCCGCCGACCGCGCCGATTACCCTCGGCGACATCATGGCCGCCTCGACGATCGCGCTGTTCGCGATGCTCGGCTTCGAATCGGCCAGCGTGCCCGCCGCGCGCGTCGGGAACGCGGGCGTCACGATCCCGCGCGCCACGATGGCCGGCACCGTGCTCGTCGCAGTCGTCTACATGGTCGTCTCGACCGTACCGTTGCTGCTGATCCCGGAAGGCGAACTCGCCGAGGCCAGCGCACCGTTCGCGCTGCTGATGGAGCGCTTCGGCAATGCCGGCTCGGGTCGCTGGCTGGCCCTCTTCGTCGTCGTCAGCGGACTTGGCGCGCTCAATGGATGGACGCTGCTGGTCGGCGAACTGACCCGCACGATGGCCGTGAATGGCGTGCTTCCGGCCATGCTGGCGCGCAACAACCGTCATGGCGCGCCGATGGCCGCCTTGCTCGTGACCGGCCTGTTCGCATCGGCGATGATCGCGATGAGCTACAGCCAGTCGCTGGTCGCGGCCTTCACCTTCATCACGCGCGTCGTGACCGCCGCGAACCTGCCGCTGTACCTGGCCTGCGCCCTCGGCCTGGCAGCGATCTGGCTGCGTGATCCGGACAGGGGCAGGCGGCGAGGCGTGATGGCTTCGGCAACCATTGGAACGCTCTACGTGGTGTTCGCGCTGGTTGGCCTCGGCGGTGAGCCCTTCCTTTACGCGCTCGGCTTGATTGCCCTCGGACTGCCACTCTATGCAGTCATGCGGCGAAGCCGCAAAATGCCGGACCCCGCCAAGGCCTGAGCCGCATGCGCGACCCCCGCTACGACATCCTGTTCACGCCGGTCCGGATCGGACCGGTCACGGCGAAGAACCGCTTCTTCCAGGTGCCGCATTGCAATGGCATGGGCCATGCGATGCCGCTCGCCCACGCCGCGATGCGCGAGGTCAAGGCTGAAGGCGGCTGGGCGGTGGTCTCGACCGAGGAATGCGAGATCCACCCGAGCGGCGATGTCTCGCCGTATGTCGAAGCGCGCATGTGGGATGACCGCGACATACCCGCGCTCGCTCTGATGTGCGACAAGGTGCACGCGCATGGCGCGCTGGCCGCGCTCGAACTGACCCACAACGGCCCGACTGCGTCGAACCTGTATTCGCGCGAGGTGCTGATCGCGCCTTCGCACCAGCCCTCGAAATACGGCTATCCGTCGCAGGCCCGCGCGATGACCCGCCACGACATCCGCGAGTACCGGCGCTGGCATCGCGAGGCGGCGCTGCGCGGCAAGCGCGCCGGCATGGACATCATCTACGTATATGCCGCGCACGATCTTTCGCTGGCCATGCACTTCCTGCAGCGCCGGCGCAACCAGCGCAGCGACGAGTACGGCGGTTCGCTCGAGAACCGCGTGCGCCTGCTGCGCGAAGTACTCGAAGACACCAGGGAGGCGGTCGGCGACCATTGTGGCGTGGCCTTGCGTTTCGCCACCGAGGAATTGCTCGGCGCAGGCGGAGTCGAACTGGCCGAGGCGCGCGACATCGTCGCCATGCTGGCCGAACTGCCCGACCTCTGGGACGTCAACGTCGCCGCCTGGTACAACGATTCGATCCCCTCGCGTTTCGCCGCCGAGGGCGCGCAGGAACCGTTCATCGATTTCGTCAAGAAGACCACGAGCAAGCCGGTGGTCGGCGTCGGCCGCTTTACCTCACCCGATACGATGGTCGCGCAGATCCGGCGCGGCGTGCTCGACATGATCGGCGCCGCACGGCCGTCGATCGCCGACCCGTTCCTGCCGAAAAAGATCGAGGAAGGTCGCATCGACGATATCCGCGAATGCATCGGTTGCAACATCTGCGTGTCCGGCGACATGACCATCTCGCCGATCCGCTGCACGCAGAATCCGACCATGGGCGAGGAATGGCGGCGCGACTGGCACCCGGAGCGCATCCCCGCGAAACGCTCGGCCAGCCGCGTGCTCGTGGTCGGCGCCGGCCCGGCCGGCCTCGAAGCCGCGCGCGCGCTCGGCCAGCGCGGCCATGAAGTCAACGTCGCCGAGGCGCGCCGGGAGCTGGGCGGCCGCGTGACGCGCGAAGCGCGACTGCCGGGACTTGCCGAATGGGCGCGCGTGCGCGACTGGCGCATCGGCCAGATCGGCAAGCTGCAGAACGTCGGCGTCTACCTCGACTCGCAACTGACCGCGCAGGACGTGCTCGACTTCGATGCCGGGCACGTCGTCATCGCCACTGGCTGCCATTGGCGCCGCGACGGCTACGGGCGCAGCCATGGCTCGGCCATCCCCGGCTTCACGGACAATCCGCGCGTGTTCACGCCCGATGACCTGATGGACGGCCGCCTGCCCGAAGGCCGCGTGGTCATCCTAGACGACGACGGTTTCTATCTCGCCAGCGTGCTTGCCGAACTGCTCCACCGGAATGGCTGCGAGGTCATCTGGCTGAGCGCCGACGACAGCCTCGCCCCGTGGAGCAACCACACCCTCGACTATCGGCATATCCGCAAGCGCATGGTCGAGCTCGGCGTCAGGACCCTGGTGTCGAATGCGGTCGTCGGCTACGAGGGAACGAGGTTGACGATCGAGAATGTCTGGGACCACGAAAGGACGGAGCTCGGCTGCGACGCCGTCGTCAGCGTGACTGCGCGCCTGCCCGACGATGCGCTCTACCAGGACCTGCTGTTGCGCGAAGGCGAGTGGTCCGATGCCGGCATCCGCTCGGTGCGCTGCATCGGCGACGCCGAAGCCCCGGGCCTGATCGCCCACGCCGTATACGCGGGGCATCGCTACGCCCGCGAACTCGAGGAACCGGCAACCGGTGACGTGCCGTTCAAGCGGCATTTTCATACGGCGCGGGAGTCGGATTTGCTGGGTGGATAGCCGGGCTCGCTTCGGGTTGCGCAGCGCGCTTCGAATTTTTGGCTTGCGCCGGGAGAAGAATGGACGCGCAACGCGCATCCGTTCTTGTTGCAATCGATCCTCACCGTCGTCCCGGCGCAGTCCGGCCTCCGCCGGGACGACGAAATTCGGGACTAGCCCACTACAAACGGCAGCGACCTCAACCGCTTCCCGGTCAATGCAAACACCGCATTCGCCACCGCCGGTGCGATCGGCGGCAGGCCCGGCTCGCCGACGCCGCCCATCTTTTCCGTGCTCTTGACAATGTGGACCTCGACCTTCGGCATTTCGTCGAGACGCAACACCAGGTAGTCGTTGAAATTGCCCTGTTCGACCTTGCCGTCCTTGAAGGTGATCTTGCTGTGCAGCGCTGCGCCAAGTCCGAAGGCGATGGCCGACTGCATCTGCGCCTCGATCGTCATCGGATTGACCACCGGACCGCAGTCGATCGCACAGACGACGCGATGCACGCGGATCTTGCCGTCTTCGACCGATACCTCGGCGACCTGCGCCACGTGGCTGCCGAACGATTCGTGCACGGCAAGCCCGGCGGCGCGGCCCTTCGGCAACGGCTTGCCCCATCCGAATTCCTTCGCCGCGAGTTCCAGCGCGCGCAGGTTGCGCGAATCGGAGGGCAACAGCATGCGTCGATAGGCGAGCGGATCGGCTTTCGCCGCGTGCGCGAGTTCGTCGACGAAACTCTCGACGACGAAACCCGTGTGCGAATGGCCGACCGAGCGCCACCACAGCACCGGGATGGGACTCTTCGCGGTGTGCAGGTCGACGCGATGCGCGGGAATCCCGGCAAGGTACGGCGAATCCGCCGCGCCTTCGACCGATGAGCCGTCGATGCCGTCCTTGATGAAGGCCGGCTCGAACGGCGTGCCGGCAATGATCGACTGCCCGACGATGGTATGCGACCACGCGGCCGGCTTGCCGTCCTCGCCGAGCGCCGCGCTGAAGCGCGATAGCCACATCGGCCGGTAGTAGCCGCCGTGGATGTCGTCTTCGCGCGTCCATATGATCTTGACCGGCTTGTTCGCGGCCTTGGCAACCTGCACGGCTTCGGCGATGAAATCCGACTGTGGATTGGCGCGACGCCCGAATCCGCCGCCGAGGAACTGCGTGTGGATTTTTACCTGGCCGGGCTCGATCCCGAGGATCTGCGCGACCACGCCCTGGTCGATGCCCTGGAACTGCGTGCCGGTCCAGATCTCGCAGCCATTGGCGCCGATCTCCACCGTGCAGTTCAAAGGCTCCATCGGCGCGTGGGCGAGGAACGGGACTTCGTAGTCCGCCTCGATGCGCTTGCCCGGTGCCTTCAAGGCGGCATCGACGTCGCCTGCAGTCTTGGCGACGAGCCCACGCCCGTCCGCAAGCTTGCGGTAGTCGGCGCGCATCGCCTCGCTCGAGAGGCTCGCGCCTTCGCCCAGGTCCCAGTCGATGACGAGCGCCTCGCGCCCTTTCTTCGCCGCCCAGAAGTGTTTCCCCAGCACTGCGATGCCGCTCGGCACCTGGACCACGTCGACGACGCCGGCGACCGCCTTTGCCGCGCTTGCATCGAAGCTCCTGACCTTACCGCCGAACACCGGTGCGCGCGCGACGACGCCGACCAGCAGGCCCGGCCGCTGCACGTCGATGCCGAAGCCCGCCGAGCCCGTGACCTTCGCCAGACTGTCGAGTCGACGCGTCGGCTTGCCGATCAGGGTCCACTTCGCAGGATCCTTGAGCGCGACCTTTTCCGGTGCCTTGAGTCTTGCAGCGGCCTCGGCAAGTTCGCCGTAGCGGGCCTTGCGCGTGCCGGAAATCACCATGCCGTTCTCGGTCCGGCAAGTCGAGGGTTCGATCTTCCACTGCTGCGCGGCGGCATTTATCAGCATCGCGCGCGCCATCGCGCCCGCTTCGCGCATCTGCCCGAACGACTCCAGCGTGCTGGTCGAGCCGCCCGTGCCCTGGATGCCGAATGCATTGTTCGCGTAGACCTGCGCATTCGGCGCATTCTCGACGCGCACCCTGGCCCAGTCGCAGTCCAGCTCGTCGGCGACGACCATTGGTATGGACGTCCAGACCCCCTGGCCCATTTCCGAGTGCTTGAGCACGATCGTGACCGCATCGTCACTGCCGATATGCACGAATGCGTTCGGATCCATCGGCGGCGCAGCGGGCTGGCCGCCTTCCTGCGCGAACAGCCGGCGTCCGCCCAACGGAACGAAGCAGGCGATGACGAGACCGCCGGCCAGGGTGGCTGAAGTTGCAAGGAATCGCCGACGCGACGGCAGCGCAAGATCGCCGGAATCAGGCTTCATGGTTGTTCTCCCCGACAAGCTCGGCCGCGCGGTGCACGGCGGAGCGGATGCGCTGGTAGGTGCCGCATCGGCAGATGTTGCCGGCCATCGCCGCATCGATGTCGGCATCAGTCGGCTTCGGCTTGCTTGCCAGCAGCGCCACCGCCGCCATGACCTGGCCGGACTGGCAGTAGCCGCACTGGACGACGTCATGCTCGATCCAGGCGCGCTGGACCGGATGCGAGCCATCGAAGCCGAGGCTTTCGATCGTCGCGATCTTCTTCCCGGCCAGGGCAGAGGCCGGCGTCACGCAGGAGCGCATTGGCTGGCCATCCACATGCACCGTGCACGCGCCGCACTGGGCAATGCCGCAACCGAACTTGGTGCCGGTCAGCCCGACCATGTCCCGCAATACCCACAGCAACGGCATGTCGTCAGGGACGTCGACCTCGTGTTCCCGACCGTTGATATCGAGTTTCATCGCGAACACCTCGGTTGCGCCAGGGAACCTGAAGCCTACACCAAGGCAGACGCCGATCCAGCCCGCATTGCAGCATCGTCCGCCCCTGCGGCCTGGTGCACGTGCGGGGTTCCGCAACGCGCCGGATCCTGGCGCCGTGCGCGCACCCTATCGGTGGAATCCCGGCTTGCCCAGCTGCCCTTCGACCTGCGGGACGCGCAGCAAAGTCGCCGGGTCATAACCGTAGCCCTGCATTTTGCCGAGCAGGTCCGCGTAGATCGCATCAGGCATCACCGCTTCGCGGCCGAAGATCCAGCCGAGCTTGCGCCCGGGCTGGCCGATCAGGGCCCACGAGTAGTCGTCGGCCACCTCGAGCACGAGGTAATCCGCCTTGAAAAAACCGAAGAACCGGATGCGCCAGTAAGCATTGCCGGTACCGGGCTGGACCAGGCCGGTCGATCTCAGGGTTCGCACATTCGCGCCGGTGTCGAACGACTTGCGGTAGCGATAGACGGTGGCGACGTTGCCATCGTCGTCGAGGGCGTAGTCATCCTCGCTGGCGACATCGCCTCGCTCGCCGAAATAGTCGACCCTGGCGATCACGTGCCAGCGTCCCATGTAGCGCTCGAGGTCGATCTTCGCGCTGGTCTTCAGCGGCGGGCGCCCGGCGCCGCTCCCGCCCCCCGGGGCGCGCGTCGCCGCTGCTGGCACAGGCGGCTAGTAACCCCGCCGCGCCGATGACCAGGCATGCCAGCACGTTTCGGATGGCCATGCAGCACTCCCGTTGGGAAAAGAGCGAGGAGTATCCACGGCATTGCATGAAGCACACTTGTACGACCCGCGCGGTGCCGCCTTCCGGACCGCGCGGATTGTATCGCCGCGATCGCTTCAGTACTGCCAGCCGGCGTTGACCGAGCCGACGCCTGACGCCGGCACCGTGTAGCTGTGGTTGCCACCGTTCTCCCAGCTCACGCTGCCGTCCGCGCGGATGCGGATGAACTTGTACTGGATCGTCTTGCCGGCCGGCACGCTGACCGTCAGCCACCAGTTCGGATAGGTGCTCGAATTGGTCAGCATGGCGCCGATAGCGGTCGTCGTCGTGGTCGCCCAGTTGCCCAGCTCGACGGTATTGCCGGTCAGGTAGATGTTGTCGCCCGGATTGGTCGGCAGGGCGTTGGTGACGGTGAATGTCACCGGCACCAGCTTGGCCTGGTAGACGGTAAAGTTGAACGCGTTGGAAGCAGTGGAGCTTCCGGAACGCGTTACCGTGACCGCCGAGACGCCCTGGCCGACGCCCGGCACGGTCGCCACGATCTGCTGGTCGCTCCAGCTCGTGATCGACGCCGCCGTCGTGCCGAATTTCACGCTGCCGGTCGTGCTGCCGAAACCCTGCCCGGCGATGACCACCTTGATGCCGGGCTGCCCGGCGGTCGGGGTCACGTTGCCGAGTTGTGCCGTCGAGGTGGCCGGATCACGCTGCCACACCGAAACGCTGTTGGCGGGCAGCGAGAAACTGGCGGTCGGATAACCACCCGTGGTTGCCGACAGTGCCGACAGCGAGACGCCGCCGACCAGGTTGTTGAGATAGTCGGCATAGGTGCCGGGCGGCAGCCAGGTGACCAGGCCACTGATCGCCTGCGCGCTGGAGCCCTTGTTGATCGCAACGACGACGACGCTGTCGTAGAACTTGCGCTCGTAGATATAGACGTTGCTGTTGATCCAGCGCTCGGCGGTCGAACCGAACGCCAGCGCCTCGTTGGCGCTGCGCAACGTCGACAGCTGCTTGACCAGCTTGAAGGCCGTGGTGGTCTCGTCGAATGCCGGCATCTTGCGCCGGTTGTCCGGATCGTTGCCGCCCTCGAGGTATTGCTCGCTGCCGTAGTAGATGCACGGAATGCCACGCGCGGTGAGGATGAACGCGAGTGCTTCGTGCAGGTGCTTGCGGTCGTTGCTGCTGGTGTCGACGGTGAGGAAGCGCTGGCGGTCGTGGTTGTCGACGAAGTTGACGAGGTCGTTCTGATAGGCGAAATCGGCCTGCTGCTGGGCGACGACGAGGTCGAGGTCGATGAACGACCCGCCCTGTGCGAACACGCTGCTGGCCTTGGTGAACAGCGGGAAGTTGAGCTCGGCGATGCCGCTCTTGTTGCTGAACTTGACCATGTCGCGATAGAGCGGATTGCCGCTGTCGTCGGCTACCCACTCGCCGAAGATGAAACTCGTGCGGTTGCTGTAGATCGAATTCGCCAGGCTGTACTGCCAGCCCCAGTTGACGTGCTTGGTGGCGTCGATGCGGAATCCGTCGACACCGTGGTTCTGCAGGTTGGCCACCGCGCCCTTGAGCAGCGCATCGACGCTGGCGTTTTCCTGGTTGAGGTCGGACAGGTCGAACAGGGTCAGGTACTGGGTCTCGTAGGCCGAATCGAACTGCCCGCCGGCGAGGTTGGCCCCGGTATGGAAGAAGCCGCCCGGATTCGTCGTGTAATCGGCCTGGAATACGCCGTTCGCCGAAAGGCTGCCGTTGTCGCCGGAGCCGCGCACGTTCGAATGATTCGGCGCGAAATCGACGATGACCTTGATGCCGGCGTTGTGCGCGGCCGTGACGAAACTGTCGAAAGCGGTCCAGTTGCGCGCGGAGTCGGTGAAGTGCTCGTCCGGCTTCTGCGTATCGCGCATCTCGTAGCCGTGGTAAGGCGCGAACGAGCCGTTCAGGGTCTGCAGGTTGCGGTTGTCCAGCGGCGAAGTCACCCACACCGCCGAGATGCCCATGTTCTTCAGGTAATTGACCTTCTGCGCCAGGCCCTGGAAATCGCCGCCGATGTACTTGCTCAGGTTGGTGCCGGTCGTGTCGAACAACGGATCGGATGCGTAGTTGTTGGCGCTGCTGCCATCGAAGAAACGGTCGACGAACACCTGGTAGATCACGTCGCGGTTGTAGCCGGGGCGCAGGGCCTGCGCCGAGGCGATTGCGGTCATCGAAAGGCCGCTGGCGATACCGAGGATTGCGGCTGCCAGGCGCAGCGGACGCAAGCGGCTGCATCCCGGCCGGCCTGCAGGATCATTGCATAGGACATTCATCAAACTCTCCCAAGTTCGACTGCGCGGAGTGTGCGCGGCAAGGCGCCGCGCTGCGAAGCCCCAGCCTGGCCGGCGAACCGTTGAACGACCGTCTGCGGTCGCCCCCTTGCCAACGGATACGCGATGCCGTGGGTTGTGGCGCGTCGAGACTAGGCGCGCCGGCAACCCGCCACAATGGCCTGCATACGTATTCAACCGCCCGGGTTCACAATTTCAGCGCTTACACTTTTGTCCAGGCGCCAACCATCAATGCCGCATGCGCCACGCTGGCCTGGCCATGGATATCAGCGAACAGCGATTGAGCCGTTGGTCATTCCCGCACTTCTGGTCGAAACCGGCAGCCCGCCGGGCTGGAAGCAACGACCGGCATTTGCACGCCTGGATGCGATGCTAGGATGCCCGGCATTCACTCGCTTCCCGGATCCACCCCATGAGCAGATCGCCAACGACAATGGATGTGGCGCCCGCCTGGGCGCGAACCCTGCAGCGCTTCAACCAGTGGACCATGTTCGATCTCGGCGGCGGACCACGCCCGTTCAAGCTGGCCTGGATCATCAACCTGCAGAAGGCTGGCTCGTTTCCGTTCTTCGGTTTGCTGATCTGGTTCTACGCCGACGCGACGCCTGCGGCGACATCGACCGCGGCTTGGCTGTATCTCGCCCTGCACGGCAGCTATGGGCTCAACTGGCTGCTCAAGGATCTGCTGTTTCCCGATGCCAAATGGCAGGGCCGCGCGACGATCGCCAGCAGCATGCTCGGCGCGATCGGCCTCGCCGGTTACTGGCTGGCCGGCTGGCTGATCATCTCGGGCCGCACGTCGATGGACTATCCGCTGCCCGCCCCGGCCTGGTATGCCTTATGCGTCAGTTTGTGCGTGCTCGGCTGCGTCATCATGACGGCCGCCGACGTACAGAAGTACTGCACGCTGAAACTGCGTCCCGGCCTGATCACCGACGGCATGTTCGGCTGGATCCGCCACCCCAACTACCTCGGCGAGATGATGGTCTACGGCGCCTTCGCCCTGCTCGCCTGGCACTGGATCCCGGCACTCGTGCTCGCCTGGTTCTGGGGCGTGCTGTTCTCGACCAACATGGTCATCAAGGAAGCCAGCATGTCGCGCCATCCGGAATGGGCCGCCTACAGGCGGCGGACGTGGTGGCTGCTGCCGGGGATTCTGTAGTCGATGGATTGCAGCGAATCGACCCGATCACCCGGGACGCGACACGCACTTCGGCATGCCGTGGGGCCGTGTTCGGCCGGCCCGGGATCCTGGACCGGAACATGACACTTCGCGCTACGCATGCACGCCTGCGCACCGATGGAAGGCAGACCCTCCCATCGCGAGTATCATGAGGGTGACACGCCGGGCTCGACGTCCAGCCCGGCGCGCAGGACGGGCCCTTCAAACCTGTTCGCGCGGAACGATTGACGAGTACCCGGCACAGGTTTGATGACGCCATGACTCCAGCATTGCGTGGCTTTCTGCAAATACTCCAGCGGGTTGCCGTTGTACCGGCGCTGTACCTTCTCGTCGCCAGCTCGTTGGCGTGCGCATCACCGCGCAAGATCGACGACTACCACTGGGACAAGGTCGACCGCGTGGTCGCGATCGGCGACCTGCATGGCGATTACGACAACTACCTGCGCGTGCTCGAGCTTGCGGGCGTGACCAATGCGCGCGGACAGTGGGTGGCGGGGGAAACGCACCTCGTCCAGCTCGGCGACATCCCGGATCGCGGTGCGGACACGCTGAAGATCATCGCGCACCTGAAGACGCTCGCCGCGCAGGCGCAACGCAAGGGAGGCATGGTGCACACCCTGCTCGGCAACCACGAGGCGATGAACACCTACGGCGACCTGCGCTATGTGACAGCCGGCGAGTTCGCCGCGTTCGCCGGTCGCGATTCGAAGCGATGGCGCGACCGCTACTACGAAAACGTGCTGGCCGACATCAAGGCGCGCGAACCGGAACGCTTCGCGACGCTGCCCGGCGATTTCCGCCAGGCCTGGGATGCCAGCCATCCGCTGGGCTGGGTAGAGCACCAGCGCGGCTGGAATCCGCGATGGAACCCCAAGGCCGAGTATTTCCAGTGGGCGTTGCAGGACGAGGTGGCCATCCAGGTCAACGACATGGTCTTCGTGCATGGCGGCATCAGCGGCGCGTATTGCCGCAACAGCCTCGCCTCGCTGACCGAGCAGGCCCGCGAGGCCCTGCGCAAGGGCGACCCTGCGACGCCGAGCATCCTCACCGACGAGAACGGCCCGCTCTGGTACCGCGGCCTGGCCGGGGTCGAGCCGCGCGCCAGCGAGGAGACGGTCAGCGCGATCCTCGAGCAGCACGGCGCCCGGCATATCGTGGTCGGGCACACGCCGACGCAGGGGGCCATCTGGCCGCGCTACAACAGCCAGGTGATCCAGGTGGACAGCGGCATCAGCAAGGCCTATGGAGGCCATGTCGCCTACCTCGAAGCGACCGCGGCCGGACTTCGCGCCGGTTACGCGGCGGGCAAACTCGACCTGCCGCGGGATGATTCAGGCCGGCTTGCATACCTCAGGCAGGTCGTCGCCCTGCAGCCGGACAACGCGGGCCTGCGCGTCCAGTTGGCGGCGCTCGAGCGCTCCGCGGACGGGAATGGCCAGGTGTCTGAAGAGCACGCGGAATCCGTCCGCGCCAGCGCTGGCCCGGCGACAGCCTCGCAAGCCGTGCCTACTTGCGGCATTTCGCCATGACCTTGGCGGCGAATTCTTCATCGTCGGCGAGGATGTCCAACCCCTTGCCGAGATAAGACTGGACCGCGTTGCTGCTGCGAGCGCTCAGGCGTTTTTCCTCGCGCACGAGATCCATGATCTGCGCCCTGTGCTGCAGGAATTCGCGGCGGGCCGCTCCGAGCGTTGCCTGGTAGGCACAGAATCCGCGGAACAGGCGCTCCGTGTTGCTGCGGATCGGCAGCGACGGATTCGGCGCCGCATAGTGCGCATCGACCAGTCCCGATGAGTCGAAGTCATACGGCACCGCATACACGGTCGCCCCGGACTTCGGACCGATCAGTTCGCTGTTGTGGCAGCAGCGGTCGTCCGATGGCCCGCTGAGCACGGCCCAGTCGGTATTGCCGATCAGGAACTGGAACAGCGCGAAGCGGTTGTTCTCGAGCGGATCCAGTTGCGCCAGCCTGGGCTTGGGGATATCGAGCTTTTCGAGGTCGTTGCGCCTGGCAAGCGCGGAATCGTCCTCGATCAGGAAGCCGAAATGCGGCCCGTCGGTCGACCGGTCATCGCTGTCGACATAGGTGACAGTGAGCGGGCGCACGCGGAAACTGCGCTCCGTGACCAGGTTGTAGATGCGATAGGCGAGCATTTCCCGAACCGGATACTGCTCCCAGCGTTCTCCATTTCCGCAGTGGGTCACCAGCTTGAGCGACTTGTTGCCGCGAAATGGCGTGCCCTTGATCGCCTCCTTGTCGAATACCAGCTTGACCGGCGGAAACTTGCAGACCTTCAACCGGGTGATGCCGCGCGCTTCGACCGTCAGCGCCATCGAACGCGCTGCGCCGGAATCATCGGTATAGGCAAGTGTCGCCGGGTAGCCTGACAGCCTTTCCTTCTTGCGCATGAACACGCGCCAGGGCGCACTGATCGTCATGCTCAATGGCGTCTCCGACGCAAACAGGCCCGGCGCTTTTGATGGCTTCCCGACCGGCTGCGCCGTGTCCTGCGCGCGCGCCCAGGGTGCGGGAACCATTGCGCAAAGCAGCATGCCTAGCGTCGCGGCCGCCAGGCCAGCCCTGGATCCGGATATCTTGCGCATGCCCGCTCCTCCGCCTCGCCTCGCAACCGTCCCGTGTCCCGCTCATTCCGGACCTTCGTCCTCCGCTGCCTGCCCGTCCGCGGCCAGCTTGCGCTGCTTCTTCGTCTCCTTCTTGCGCGCCAGGAAATCCGATTCGAGGCCATCGCCGAAGTAGTGGACGTACAGCGTCGAATAGGTGAAGAAGACCGTCAGCACCGCGGCGATCTCAAGGGCTCGCACACCCGCGGCGATGCCGGTGCCGATCGCGACCAGGATGAACAGCGTGTCGAAGGTATCCTGCAGGGCACGCCGGAACTGCACGCCGGCGACGATGCCGGCGAGGCTGAAGGCCAGCGCCAGGCTGTGCTGGACGACCAGCACGATGCCAGCGACGATGCCGGGCAGGATCAGCACGGTCTCGTCGAGCGAATGATCGTGGATGCTGGCGCGATGGATCCCCCTGTGCACCCAGGCGATCGGCAGCATCAGCAGCCAGGTACCGGCGAGGATGATGGCCAGCTGGCGCGCATAGCCGAGCCGGTCGAACGCGTTGCTCGCCGAAAGCACGTCGACCGCGGCGGGCTGCACCGGAGCAGTCTCCTCGCCGACTTTCCCGACCGTCAGTTCACCACCCTCGACCAGCTCGCTGACGCCGCCAATCGGAAGGTGGCGGGTGAAATCCGGGAACAGCACCGCGGCCAGCAGCAGGCCAGCGGCAAGAATCAGATGATAGAGGACCAGGCGGCGAAGAAGGCGGACGCCTGTCCGCCGATCGTGGCGTCCCTCGGGCAGTTTCGGATCCCGTTCCAGCACGGCATCGGTCATGGCGCATCCCCTCCCATTCCCGTCAATGCGAAAGCTTGTGCCTCAAGTCCGCCCAGTGCAAGCGCAACCCGTCGCCGCGCGCCGCCGGCGAATCAGGGGGCCTGCGCTGGCCCGCGCATTCCGGCAATGCGCGCGTTGAGGTCGGCGTTGGTATGGATGCGCTCGCCTTCCCGTGGCGTACCCAGGGTGATTCCGGGGCGCTTGGGATTCTGCTTGCCCTCGACCCAGCCATCATTGAGCATCACCTCCAGCGCCTGCAGGGCGTGCTGTCGAAACAGAGCTTCCTGGGCGCCGCTTCCCTGCGCATGAGCCTGGGCGCTGACACCTTCGAGCAAACGCACCAGATCGCTCTCGCTCTTCAACAGCGTGACCAGCATGGCGAAGAATCCATGCAGGGCCAGTTGCTTGTTGCCGCGCACATAGCATTTCACGCGTTCGACCTGCCCGTTCCGATAGATCGGCATCAGGCGGGTGGCGGCGCCGAGCAGACGCAACTTGTACTTGTTGAATCGCGAAACTTCCCAGGCGCCCTTTTCGTTCGAAGTCAGGCGCTGCACTACCTGGCGCGCACCGGCCAGATCGAGTCCGCCAATGCCGACCTGCCCGGGGGTATCGGCGGTAAAGCCACCGGTAGCCAGCCAGCGAAACGCCTCCTGCGGACTCAGGTCCATGCCGGCGTCGCGCGCGATCTCGCGGGTCTGTTCCTGCAAGTCGGTGAAAATGCCGTTGGACGAATACCAGAAGTCGGCAAAACGGATGTGCTGGGCGATGCGCTTGCGCTGGATGTCCGAATACTGTTCCTTGAGCCAGCGGGCATCCTGGCTGCCGTCAAGCAGTTCGCGAAGCGTATGGGCCAGTTCGCGCGCGCCGCCCTGGGTCAGGGTCAGCCCGGCCGACAGGATCGGATCGGCGAAGCCACCGGATTCGCCAACCAGGAACCAGTTTTCTCCGTGCATGCGCTCGGCGAGAAACGACCAGTCCTTTGTCGCATGGGTCCTGCCGTCGCGACGGGCGTTGCGGATCAGGTCGGCGACCAGCGGATCCTGTTGCAGCGCCCATGCATAGAGTTCCTCGGCGCTGCGCTCGCCTTCCTTGTAGGCCTGCGCATTGCAGACCAGGCCGATGCTGGTCCGGGTCGGGCCGATCGGGATGTACCAGATCCATCCGATGCCGATGCTGAGGATCAATACGCGGGTGGCACCGCCGGCAAACTGCGAGGCCCACTCGGAATTCTCCCAGTAATCCCAAAACGCGATATTGCGCAATTTCGTCGGCACCTCGACGGGTACATCCATGGCCCGACGCAGCGTGGCCACACCACCCGACGCATCAATGTAATAGCGAGCCTTGATCGAGCGGCCGTCGGCCAGTTCCAGGCAACAAACCGAATCACCTTCCCGCTCTATGCCGCGTACTGCGATGCCCTCCAGAACTTCGACGCCCACGCTGCGCACGTGATCGAGCAGGATCTTGTCGTAGACCGCCCGGTCCACTTGCAGGGCAAGTTGCCGTGCCTGCCCACTGCGCGGCCTGGGCCGCGCTTCCTCGACATAGGCCGACACCGGAATGAACTCGAAATCCCACAGATCCGTACTTTGGCCCCATCGGTAGGTCGCGCCGAACTTGATCGGGAAACCGGCCGCCTCGACCTGATCCCAGCAACCCATCTCGGCCAGGATCTCGCCGACCGGCGGCAGCTGGCTTTCGCCGACATGGTCGCGCGGAAAGATTTCGCGTTCGACGAGGATGATCTTTGTTTGCGGACGATACTTCGCGAGCAGCGACGCCAGCGTGGATCCGCCCGGCCCGCCGCCGATGATCGCGACATCACAGTGCAGGTCATCGGTCCCGGGCGCGTGGCTCTCTTTCATGCTTGCTTCTGAATTCAAATTCGCAATCCCCGTCGCATACTTCGGTATCCGCTGCGCTCGCCATCGGTCCGAAGAACATACCGTATCCTCTGTGGAGCCGCGAATCCGGCAGCGAATTCGGCAGCGAGCGACTTTCCGCGCCGGCGCGAATCTTCACGACACTACGGACCGGATAGAGATGTCTAAAGCGGGGTTGTTTTCCGCCGAGATGGCGCCACGCGGTGTTTTCGGGAAAAACGAGCTGAATGGCGGGCGCTCTCTAATTGACACGGCCCCTGAACTCGGGGAAGCTGTTGCCTTTAGGGAATCAATTTGATAGGGACTAACGCCAACAAGATTCAATCGTTTTCTGGGGAGTCACTTCCATGAACAAATTGACACGCAAGGCCCTTTTCACAGGTTTGGTACTGGCCGGCGGAATCGGCATTTCGGCCAGCGCGCTGGCCTTCCAGTTTCCCGGCACGGGCGTGGGGGCGATTCCTGACAGCCCCGGAGGAACGCCGCCGACCTATGGCACGCCGCTGGTGGTAAATTTTGCCGTTGCCGGACTTGCCTCCAATGTCAGCACGGTCGCGGTCCAGATCGATATTGCCCACACTTGGGTGGGTGACGTCGACGTGGTGCTTGCCGCACCGGGAGGATCGCCAAGCCTCGTGATCGTCAGCCGCATCGGCGTGACCACCGCCGGCGCATTCGGCGACAGCAGCAACTACAACGGAATCTACAATTTCGTCGACGGTACTGCCGGTACGGATATCTGGACGGTGGCAACCAACGCGGGCTGCACGAGCGCTTGCGATATCACCGTTGGTGACTACCGCACGACCGGGGCCGGCGGCACCGGGCAGACCAATCCTCCACCGATTACGTCACTCGTCACCACATTCGGCGGACTGACCCCCGCGCAAGCCAATGGAACCTGGACGCTGACGTTCCGCGACGGTGGTGGCGGGGATACCGGAACCGTCAACGCCGCAACCTTGTACGTCGACGAGCCACTTCCGGTCCAGCTGCAGGATTTCAGCATCGACTAGTCACGCCAGATCGACATTTGACCTGAAAAAGCCCCGCCAGCCGGGGCTTTTTCTTGCCTGCCGTGCCAGCAGAAAGCCGACGGCTGTCTCAGCGACCGGCTGCAGTAGAAGTCTGCAGAGATTGTTCCGGGCCGCCTCGAACGTACGCACATGCATCGTTCCAACCGAGCGAGTCATAGATGACCAGGCGCGGCCCGACGCGGTCGATCTTCACGTAGGCGAACTGCAGCCGCTCGTGAAAAGCCAACGAAACGCTCAGAGAATCGCTGCGCACCATGACTTCGACTTCAACTGGCGAGCCATCCGCGATACCAATGGTCGTGCGCATGGCACCTTCGCGCTGCGACAGGGCAAGGCGCGCACGCGCGCTGCGCCGGGAATTTCCCAGTACCAGAAGCAATTCGTGTCGTCGCAGCCATCGCGCTTCGCGTGACCACGGCATGTCCCAGGACATACGCCCCGCTTCCGCGACCGGCTCGGGCTCGCCCCATTCGGCTTCGAATTGCTCGACGCGCTCGCACAATGCGCGCATGCGCCGGCGGCTGAGGCTGAGCTGCGTCGCATGGGCCAGCAAGGCACGCTGCTTGGCGCGCTGCTGCGCACCGTCGAGCTGCAGGGACAGGCCGCTTTCGTCGATCCGCTTGCCATGCACGAGGTAGCCGAGCTTGCGGCACTTTGGCGGACGCGTGCTGGCGAGGGCGAGTTCAAGCATCACGCGCAGGGCACTGTGATCCGGGTGGCGGTCGGACAGCGAGGGCATCGCGAGGATCGTCGGGGAAAACTGCCGGATCTCCGCGGCCAGCGTCTCATCTGCCGACGAATCACGCAGGAGCATGTCGGTCAGACCCTGGTCGGGCCAGCCCAAGAAGCGGACGGCCTGATCGGAGACGCCGAGCAAGGACAGCGCCAAACGGGCCTCCTCACGTCGACGCGCACCCCAGCGCGCCTGATCCGCAGCGCCGATACGCCAGCGCTTTTCGAGCCAGCGTTGCGGCCACGGATTGTTGTCGCCATCGGTAGCGACGAGAACACGCAATGGCAGGCCCGCAGCAAGGGCCACCTGGATCAGGCCACCGGTCGCCAGGGTCTCGTCATCCGGGTGCGGGATGACGACCAGCAAGCGCTCGCTATGGCGAAATTCGATGCCGGCAGTCTTGGACACGTCTTGTACCTGAGGGATGGAAAGTTCGGTGCACGCCGGGCGGCCTGCCACACAGACTAGCGCAACTTGTCGCGCGCACGATGAACCACGACGCACCGCCGTGATACCCGAGGCGCGGAAGCGTAGCGTTGATGGCGCCGGAATGTGTTGCCTTGCCGCTCGCTGGCCCGACGGGTGCCTGTTGTCTCGGTCGAGCCGTATCAGTCGTCCGTGCCTGCCATCGACTGCGGATGGCGGACCTGGCCGCTGCCGTGCAGCACATAGCGCTCGATGGTCAGGGCCTCGAGCCCCATGGGTCCGTAGGCATGCAGGCGCGTCGTCGATATGCCGATTTCGGCGCCGAGGCCGAGTTCACCGCCATCGCTGAAGCGCGACGAGGCGTTGACCATGACCACCGCCGAACGCAGCGCCTCGACGAAATGCCGTGCCGTGGCTTCGTTGCCGGTGGCGATCACCTCGGTATGGTCGGAGCCGAATCGCCGGATGTGCTCGAGCGCGGCATCGACATCGTCGACGACGCGGATCGCGATGACCAGGTCCAGATACTCGGCGGCGTAGTCCTGCTCGCCGGCGGCCGCGATTCCGCTGACGAGGGCGCGGGTCCGTTCGCAGCCGCGCATCTCGACCCCGTGTGCCGCCAGCGCCCTTGCCGCCCGCGGCAGGAATGATTCGGCGATGCCGGCATGCACCAGCAGGGTCTCCAGCGAATTGCAGGCACTCGGCCGGCTGACCTTGCCATCCAGCAGCAGGCCGAGGGCAAGGCCGGGATCGGCGGCCTCGTCGACATACAGGTGGCAGACGCCCTTGTAGTGCTTGATCACCGGCACGCGCGCATGCTCGGCCACGAAGCGGATCAGGCCTTCGCCACCGCGCGGAATCGCCAGGTCGATGACGTCGGCGAGCTGCAGCAACTCGACCATGGCCTCGCGGCGCAGGTCTTCGACCAGCGTAACGGCGGCGCGCGGCAAACCCGCCAGCGACAGTGCATCGCCGAGCAGCCCTGCCAGCGCCCGGTTTGAATGGATGGCCTCGGAGCCGCCGCGCAGGATCACGCCGTTGCCGGCCTTGAGGCAGAGTGCCGCCGCGTCGACCGTCACGTTCGGGCGCGCCTCGTAGATCATCGCGATCACGCCAAGCGGCACGCGCACGCGTTCGACGAGCACGCCGTTCGGCCGCGTGTCGCGATGGGTGACCTGGCCGACCGGATCGGCCAGCCCGGCAACTTCGCGCAGCCCGCCTGCGATGCCCATGATGCGCGCCCGGTCGAGGCGCAGGCGATCGAGCATCGCGGCACCGATCCCGCGGGCCTGCGCCTCGCGCATGTCTTCGGCATTGGCATCGAGGATCGATCCGGCATTCGCCTCGATCGTTTCCGCCATCGAGAGCAGCAAGGTCTGTTTGGCGGCGGAGGACATCGCCGCTATCGCCCGGGCGGCGTCGCGGCAGGCCAGCGCGGCCGATTGGATTTCGGTCGTCATGCGTTCATTCCGTCACCATGTCGTCGCGGTGAAC
Organism: Dokdonella sp.; assembly: GCA_036734345.1. Taxonomy (GTDB): domain Bacteria; phylum Pseudomonadota; class Gammaproteobacteria; order Xanthomonadales; family Rhodanobacteraceae; genus Dokdonella. The sequence continues at coordinate 77,600 of DAIMYT010000002.1, forward strand.
CACGTTCCCGCCATAGTTGTAGCCGAGCGTGGCTTCGATGTCGCGCGAATGCCGGCGCGCGATGCGACGGATGTCGGACGCCGAATACTGGGTCAGCCCGCGCGCGATGCGACGCTCGCCGCCGTCGGCGCTGCAAAGGATCTCGACCATGTCGCCACGCGCGAAGTCGCCGTTGGCATCGACGATGCCGCCGGGCAACAGCGATGCACCGCTCGCGCCCAGCGCCTTGGCCGCGCCCGCGTCGACCAGGATCGCACCGGGCACGACCGGCACATGCTTGAGCCAGTATTTGCGTGCGGCGAGGCGCGTCCTGCCCGCATGCAGGCGCGTCCCGCGCAGGCGCCCGCGGGCCAGCAGGCGCAGCGTTTCCACATCGGTGCCGTTGAAAAGGATGGTGTCGATGCCGGCGCTGGCCGCCTTCGCCGCCGCCTCGAGCTTGGTGCGCATGCCGCCGGTACCGGACGTCGTACCCGCGTCACCGGCCATGGCCATCGCTTCCGGACTGATCCCCTGCATTTCGTTGACCGGCTTCGCATCGGGATGCAGGCGCGGATTGGCCGTGTAGAGGCCATCGATATCGGTGGCAATCAGCAGCAGGTCGGCGTCGACGAGGGCGGCAACGATCGCGGCAAGATTGTCGTTGTCGCCGAGCTTGAGCTCGTCGACGGAAACCGTGTCGTTCTCGTTGATCACCGGCATCGCGCCGAGCCGGAGCAGTTCCGCCAGCGTCGCCCGCGCATTGAGATAGCGGCGCCGGTTGCGCAGGTCGTCATGGGTCAGCAGGACCTGCGCGACCGGCCGGTCGAGGCACTGCTGCCAGAGCCCGATCATCTGCGCCTGGCCGAGCGCGGCGAGTGCCTGGCGCGCCGCCATGGCCGCTCCGGAAGCCGGTTGCCGCGGAACGATGGCACGGCCAGCCGCCACCGCGCCCGAGGAAACGATGACCACCTCGCGTCCGGCGGTCAGGCTGTTGGAGACGAATTCGGCCAGGCCAAGGACATGGCGATTGTTCAGCCCGGCGCCATCGGCGGTCAGCAGGCTGCTGCCGACCTTGAGCACGGCACGCCGCCAGGCAGGCAACGGCTGCTCGACGAAGACGTGCACGCCGGAGGTGGGCGAAGTGCTCATGCCACGGCTCCACGCGCTGGATCGAGGCATGCGGCGACTTCGGCCCGGCAGGCGCGACGCAGGATCCCGCAATGCAAGCCGCGCTTGCAGGCAATCGGCATGCCGCCCGGCATGCTCGTGGTCACGACAGCGCCGCCAGTCGATCGCGCAGCTCGCCGAGGCGAAGATCCGCCGCGGCTCCGGGCGAAGTGCGTGCAGCCAGGCTGCCCTCCGGCGTCCTGCCCTGGCCTGCCTGCTGCCCCGCTTCCGCCGCCGCCCGGTAGGCGTCGCGGAACGGAACGCCGGCAATCGCCGATTCGACCGCGACATCGGTGGCGTACATCGAAGGCTCGATCGCAGCGCGCATGGCCTCGGCGTTCCAGCCTAGCTGGGCCAACAGGTCGGGCAGCAGGGCCAGCGCGTCGAGTCCGCGGTGGAAGCCGTGGAACATCGATCCCTTGCTCGCCTGCAGGTCGCGCTGATAGCCGCTGGGCAGCGAGAGCAGCTGTTCGATTTCGGTGCGCGCGGCCGCGACGCTGGCATAGCTGGCGCGCATCAGCTCGATGACATCGGGGTTGCGCTTGTTCGGCATGATCGAGCTGCCGGTCGTGTACTGCGCCGGCAGACTGGCGAAGCCAAACTCCGCCGTCGTGAACAGCGACAGGTCCCAGGCCAGGCGGCGCAGGTCGAGCACGGCCGAACCGAGCGCATCGAGCGCGGCCATCTCGAACTTGCCGCGCGAAAGCTGGGTGTAGACCGGGCTGATCTGCATGCGTGCAAAGCCGAGCTTGCGCGTCGTGTGCTCGCGATCGAGGGTGAGGTTCACGCCATAGCCGGCCGCGGTGCCGAGCGGATTGGCGTCGATCAGGTCGAGCGTCTGCCGGGCGCGCCAGGCATCGTCGATGAAGGCCTCGGCGAATCCTGCGAACCACATGGCCGTCGAGGAAACGACCGCGCGTTGCATGTGCGTGTATCCCGGAAGCGGCAGGGCCTCGTGCGCGGCGCGGTCGAGGCAGACCGCGGCCACGGCCTTGCAGATCGCGGACAATTCCTCGAGTTTCGACTTGAGCCAGAGCCGGCTGGCCACGAGCACCTGGTCGTTGCGGCTGCGCCCGCTGTGCACCTTGCGTCCACTGTCGCCGAGCCGCTCGACCAGCCGGGATTCGATCGCGGAATGCCCATCTTCGAATCGCTCATCGAGCACGAAGCGCCCTTCGCGAAAGTCATCGGCGAGCAGGTCCAGCTCGCGGATCAGTCCGGCGCATTCGTCGCTGTCGATTATCGCGATGTTGGCGAGACCTTCCACATGCGCCTTGCTCGCCTCGACATCGAACAGGAACAACTCGCGATCGAGCACGACGTCGTCTCCGGCAAGGAAATTCATGATGCGCCGATCGGTCTGCACGCCGGATTTCTGCCACAGCAGGTCGCTCATGTCCTTGCCTCCACAATGGTTTGCCGTTGCGCGATTCCGGCCAGCTCATCGAAACCCAGGGCCAGGTTGAGGTTCTGCAGGGCTTGCGTGGCCGCACCCTTGAGCAGGTTGTCGAGCGTGGCGACGACGACGACGCGCCGGCCGCCGGCGGCGACCGCGAAGGCGCCGACCTCGGCGTGGTGCCGGCCGGCGATGCGGCTGACCCAGGGCGCCTCGTCGACGATCTTCACCAGCGCTTCGCCGGCATAGCAATCCGCGAAGCGCGCCACGATCTGCTCGCGCTTCATCGACTGTTGCAGCCAGAGGTTGACGGTCATCGTGATGCCGCGAAAATGCGGGGCGACATGCGGCATGAACTCGACCGGCAGCCCAAGGTGCCGGGACACCTCGCGCTCATGCACGTGCCCGACCAGTGAATAGGGCATCAGGTTGTCGCGCAGCTTCTCCACGTCGTTGCGATCGGAAGGCGTGGTGCCTGCGCCCGAGTAGCCCGATACGCCGAAGCACTGCGGTGGCCCGGCCAGCAAATCGGTCAGCGGGGAAATGGCAAGCTGCATCGCAGTCGCATAGCAACCCGGATTGCTGATCCGGCGTTGGCCGGCGTAGCTGCCCCGGGTCAGCTCGGGCAGGCCGTAGTACCAGTCCGCGTCGAAGCGGTAGTCGGCGGACAGGTCGATGATCACGGCGTCGGCACGCGCCGCCCCGATCGCCTGCACGTAGGGCGCTGCCTTGTCGTTGGGCAGGGCCAGCACGACGGCATCCCCGGCCCGGGCTGCCACGGCATCGGCGTCGAGCACGTCGTAGCGCAAGTCGCCAGCGAACCCGGCGACGTGATCGGCGACGCGCTGGCCGTGCAGCTCGCGCGACGAGACGAATGCCAAGTCCAGGCCCTCGTGCGCATCGACCAGGCGGATCAGTTCCGCGCCGGTATGCCCGCGTGCGCCGACGATGCCGATGGTCCTGCGGCTCATGCCACTGCCTCCCCGGGTTCGCCAAGGGTTGCCGCCCTCGACTTGCAATGCGCGACGCAGTCCTCGATGGCGGAAAATCCGTCGAGGCCGTACCAGAACACCTTCCACTGTTCGAGCTTGAGACAGCCGTCGGACTCCGCGTAATAGAACGGGTTGACCGGATTGCCGTGGCGCGAACGCCAGAACAGGCGCGGATTCTCCTCGCGCATGACCTGCCAGACCGCCCTGCCGAGGCCTTCGCCCTGCGCATCGTCGAGCACGGCGAACTTGTCGAGGTAGGCGCGTCCGTCGACCTCGATGAGGATCAGGGCGACGCGGTAGTTCTCGCTCACATAGGCTCGAAACAGAGGGGTCTGCTTGAAGTAGTCGTCCTTGAGCCTGCGCGAAAAGCTCGATTCGATCAGCTCGCGCAGGCGGGCCAGGTCGAGCTGTTCCCACGCGGTGACGCGCAAGACCTTCTCGCCCCTGCGGATCAGGGTTCCCGATCCCTTGTGGGTGAACAGTTCCTTGGCCAGTTCGGCAGGCTTGGTGATCGACACCGACGAGGTCAGCGGCAGGCGATCGAGCAGGTCCTTGATCTGCTCGATCTTCACGCGCATGCCGGAATGCAGCCATGGCTGGGCGAGCAGGTGCTCGTATTCGGTCGACAGGTTGATCGAATCGATGACCTGGTTGTCGCCATCGAGCAGGCCGCCGGTGCCGGTAAGGAAGATGATCTTGTAGGGCTGCAGGACCTGGACGAGCTCGTTGGCGGCGAAATCGGCGTTGATGTTGAGGATCTGGCCACCACGGGTTTCGCCGGTGCTGGCGATGACCGGGATCGATCCGGCATTGAGGCTGGCCTCGATCGGCGCCAGGTTGACCGCGCAGACGCGCCCGACCAGTCCAAGCGCATCGCGGTCGAGGTAGTCGGCCTCGAACACGCCGGCGGTGATCGAAGTAGCGCGCGTATTGCCCTCCTGCAATGCCTCGACGAGCTTGAGGTTCTGTGCCTGGAACACGCGCCTGACGATGGCCAGGGCTTCGGGACTGGTCACGCGCAGGCCGTTGATCGTCTTCTTCTCGATGCCGGCGGCGACCAGCTCGTCATCGAGCTGCGGTCCGGCGCCGTGCACGACGATCGGCGTCAGCCCGACTTCCTGCAGGAAGGCCAGCGACGAAGTCAGCGCATCGAGATCGTCGCGCAGCACCGCGCCACCGACCTTGACCACGGCGAAGCGCTTCGCATCGATCTGCGAGAAGCGCTTGAGGTATTGCGAGATCTCCTTCGCGCTGGCCATGCTCGAAAGCAGGCGCACGATGGTCTGCCGGGTCTGCCGGGTTGCCTTGTTCATTGGATCATCCTGAAAACCGATTGCGCGTAGTTGTCCAGCTGGTCGAGGGCAACCCATTCGTCCGCGGCATGGGCCTGGGCGATGTCGCCGGGACCGTAGACCATCGCCGTGTAGCCGGCCTGCGAGAACAGCGAAGCCTCGGTCCAGAAATCGACCGCATTGCCGACCGGCAGGTCGAGTGCATCGGCCACGTCGCGCGCTGCCAGGCGGCGCACTTCGGCATCGGCGATCGCGCCGGCTGGCAGGCTCGGGCCGCGGAACGTCTCGCTGAATTCCGCGGGCGGCGGATCGGCGCAATCGCGGAACGTTTCGAGCAGGGCCTCGACATCGGTGGACGGCAGCGGACGAAAGCCGAAACGCAACTCGGCGGCAGGCGCGATCACGTTGGCCTTGATGCCGCCGTCGATGCGGCCGATGTTGAAGCGCAGTCCGGTCAGTCCACCAAAGCGCTCGTGCGCGCAGGCGTCGACGTGGGCGAGCGCCTTGTGGCCCCAGCGGATCGCCTGGTGCAGCGCGCTGTCGCCGGGCGACTGGCGGACCGAGGCGTGGCCGGCGGTTCCGGCAAAGCGCATCAGCACCGAGCTGATGCCGCGGTGCGCGAGCACGGCTTCGGCGCGCGTCGGTTCGGCGACCAGGACCGCTTCATACGGAATCTTCCTGGCCAGGAAGGCCGCGATGCAACGCGGATCGTTGGCTTCCTCGTCGGAGCTGAACAGGAAAGCCGCATCGCCCCCGCTCCGGTTGGCGGCTGCGACAAGGGCGGCAGCCGCGCCCTTGATGTCGCAGGCGCCAAGGCCGATGGCGCGGTCCGCGGTCCGGCGCAATACGAACGGACTGGCCGTCCAGTGTGGCGAATCGGGCACGGTATCGAGATGCACGTTGAACAGGAATTTCGGCCTGCCTCGCACGGCATGCAGGCTGACTGCGCCGGCGCCATGATCGCTCACCGTCACCTCGAAGCCGGGCAGGTTCGCGCGCAGATAGGCAAAGATGCCGCCACTGTCGATGGCTCGCGGCGGATTGCGCGTGTCGAAGGCGACCAGCGCCTCGAGGTGATCCAGCGTCGATGTCAGCAGGTCGTTCACTCGCCGGCTTTCCGGTTGACTTCGGCCCAGAGCGTCGAGCTCATGCCGTACAGGCGGATGAAGCCCTCGGCCTCGGCCACGCCCCAGTCCGCCGACTGTGCGTAAGTCGCGCCGCGGGCATTGAGGATATGCGGCGAGCGTATCGAGATCGCATGCACCGTGCCGCCCCGGGTCTCGAGCACGACCTCGCCATTGACGCAGCGCTGGCTGGCATCGAGGAAGGCCTCGAGGTCGTCCTTCAGCGGATCGTGGAAGAAACCCTCGTAGACGAGTTCTACCCACTGCCTGGCGACGACCGGCTTGAAGCGGTTCTGTGCCTTGGTGAGGACGGTCTCCTCGAGCGCACGATGGGCCACGAGCAGCGCGGCCAGGCCCGGTGCCTCGTAGATGATGCGTCCCTTGAGGCCGATCGTGGTGTCGCCGGTGTAGATGCCGCGGCCGACGCCGTAGGGGGCGAACAGCTTGTTGAGCCGGGCCAGCAGGATGTGCCCGGGCATGGCCTCGCCGTCGAGTTTCGTGGCTTCGCCGTGGTTGAAGGTCAACTTCACCGTCAACGCGCTTGTTGGCCATTCCGCCCGGGGCGCGCACCAGCCGCGCGCACCTTCTCCCGGTGCTTCCCAACGGTCGATCTCGCCGCCGGACATGGTCAGGCCGAGCAGATTCTCGTTGATCGTGTAGGCCTTCTGTTTCGCGCGCACGCCGAAGCCGCGTTCTTCCAGATACTTCTGTTCGTAGGCGCGGACTTCGGTGTGTTCCTTCTGGATCTCGCGGATCGGCGCGATGATCTCGTAGTCGCCGAGTGCCTTGACGGTCAGGTCGAAACGCACCTGGTCGTTGCCCATGCCGGTGCAGCCGTGGGCGATCAGCCGCGTGCCGATTTCCTGCGCGCGCCGCAGCGCCGCCTCGACGATCAGGTAGCGATCGGAAACGAGCAGCGGATACTGGCCCTGGTAGCCTTCACCAGCCTGCACGAATGGCTTGACGAATCCGCTCCAGATCGCCGGGCCGCCATCCACCGTCACGTGGCTGGCCGCACCGAGCTCGGCCGCGCGCGCCTCGATGAAGGCACGCTCCTCCTCGTCGACGCCGCCGGTATCGGCGAACACCGTGTGCACGGCATAGCCGCGTTCCTGCAGCCAGGGAATGCAGAAGCTCGTATCGAGGCCGCCGGAGAAGGCAAGGACGATGTCCTTGCCCTGGGGAATGGGGAACGGGGAATCGGGAATGGAAGAAGCGGAAGACATGGGGCTTTCCTGTTGGTTCGAGCGCGGAAGATGGAGGGTGAGGAATCGGCTTTGACCTATTCCCTATTCCCTATTCCCGGTTTCGCAAAGCGAAACCATCACGGCCTTTTGAACATGCAGGCGATTCTCGGCTTCGTCGATGGCGATGCAGGCCGGCGAATCCATGACCGCGTCGGTGGCCTTGACGTTGCGGCGCAATGGCAGGCAGTGGCTGAACACGGCCTTGTTGGTCAATGCCATCTTGGCTTCGTCGACGATGAAGTGGCGGTGCGCATCGCGAATGGGCTTTTCCTCGTCCCAGCGGCCGAAGTACGGAATCGCCCCCCAGCTTTTCGCGTAGACGACATCGGCGTCCCGGTAGGCGCTCTCGATGTCGTGGCTGACAGTCAGGCTGCCACCGTTCTCCGCGATGTTGTTGCTGGCGAACTCCATGTAGCGCGGATCAAGCAGGTACTTGCGGCTCGGACACAGCAGGGTCACGTCCATGCCG
>DAIMYT010000003.1:0-35335 GCA_036734345.1 Dokdonella sp.
CGACCACAGCCGCGACATGCCGCCCTCGTGCAGCGGTTCGACCAGCGTGAAGCCGCCGATGACCATGCCCTGGCGCAGTTTCACCGGCATCTCAGGTCCCCCGCTCGAGGCGGTCGGCAAAAGCCGCAGGCAGGCCCGCCTCGCGGATCCTGGCCGCGCTGCGTGCATGGTCGTAGGGCAGGCGCAGGAAGCCGATCTGTCGCGTGTCGCTGTCGAACCAGGCACAGGCGGCGGCCGGATTGCCATCGCGTGGCTGGCCGCAGGAGCCGGGAATCGCCAGCCATCGGCGCTGGCTGGAGAGCGCGATCGGCACGCCGCTGCGTGGCTCGAAGTAGCGTGCCGAGCCGCCTTGTGCGTGGTACAGGGCCGGTGCATGCACGTGGCCGCACAGGCTCAGCCACTGCGCCGTGGCGGCCAGGCTCCGCGTCGCCGCCAGCGGGCTCGAGACATAGGACCATTGCGCCGGTGCCCACGCGTTGGCGTGCACGTAGAGAAGGTCGTCCTGCTCGACGGCCAAGGGCAGGCCGCGCAGGAACGCGATCTGCGCGGCATCCAGTTGCGTGCGCGTCCACGCCGCCGAGACCCGGTTGTCCGCGCTCACGGCATCATCGGGTTCGGTCCATGTGGCTTCGTCGTGGTTGCCGAGGACGGCAAGCGCCCCCTGGTCGATGCAGGCGCGCACGCGGTCGACCACCCAGCCCGGATCGGCGCCGTAGCCGACCAGGTCGCCGAGGAACACCCACTGCCGGCATCCGAGCGCGATCAGTGCCTCCATGCAGGTGTCCACGGCATCCCGGTTGGCGTGCAGGTCCGCTAGCAATCCGATTCGCATGCTGGGATTCTCCTCGCGGCCATCCTAGGCGCGCCAGTGGGCCAGCGCCATTCGACGATAGGCGTGCCGCCTTCGCGCCCGCAGCGCGGCCATCGCAGCCGGCAGCGCGAGATCCGCGGCGCCGTCCATGCTTCAGGAGCCTGAAGCCACGCGTCACTTGTTGACACGCATCGGGCATCCGTCGGTGCGCAGGCCACTGTAACCGCTTTCAATTCCCTCCTTCGCCCGAAACGGTTGACGCAGTCGTCGCCGTGCCGCGGCGCGTGCTCGTCAACCGGGCTTGGCCGGCATCTTGCAGGCTGACCGGGAAGAGGTGCCGGAGTCGGCTTCGGCGCAATACCGCGGTTTCGTGAACGAAACGTGTTCGAACCGATTCGGCATGTTGTCATTAATGGGAATTTTATCCAGACTATGCTTTTATTCCATTGCCCCATAATGACTCCTGCCCGTCCTGCGTCGTCCACCGGTGACCTTCCGTGATTCCCGACATCGTTGAAGGTGCCACCGACAAATCGGACGCGGGCCTGCGGGCCATCCTGTCCGCACAGGCGAAGCTGCGCATCTTCATTGCCGTGCCGGTCGTCATCGTCGAGGCGCTGCTCTACCTGATGTCGCCGGAGGGCGTTGCCGGGCGGCTCGTTGCATTGACGGCCGGCTACTGTGCCTATGTCGCCATCATCCACGTGATGGTGCGCCATCGGCGCTCCGTAGCGCCGCAGTTGCTCCTGCTGGCAACTGCCGTGCTCGATCCGCTGGCCCTCTCGGCCTGGCTGGTCGTCATGGGCGAATACGGCAGCATCATGGTGGGTTTCTATCTGTTCACCATCCTCGGGTTCGGCTTCCGCACCGGCCGACCGCTGATGCACCTGTGCCAGTTGACCGCCGTCGCAAGCTTCCTGCTCGTTTTCCTCAGCGTCCCGTACTGGCAGCAGCACCCGACCATCTGGGTGGCGTTGATGCTGCCCCTGCTCGCGGTGCCGATGTACGCAGGCGTGCTGATCAGGACGCTTCGCGAATCCCGCGAACTGGCCGAGCGCGAAAGCCACGCCAAGACCGAATTGCTGGCCAAGGTCAGCCACGAGCTGCGCACGCCGCTGACCGGCATCATCTCCGCGACCGAATTGCTCGCGGCAGAGGTGGGATACGAGACGGTCACGCGGCGCACTGACACGATCCTCACCCTGTCCAACGAGCTGCTGCGCGAGATCAACGAGCTACTCGACGTCGCCAAGTTCGGCGCGCGCGCGGCGCAATTGCAGGCCGCCCCTTTCGACCTCGGCAAGAAGGTCGACCTGGTTGGCGATGCGCTCGAGGTCACGGCGCGTAACAAGGGGCTCGACTTTCGCGTCGCCGTCGATGCGTCGATCACCGACTGGGTGGTCTGCGATGCACACTATCTCGGCCGCGTGCTGCTCAACCTGGCCAGCAATGCCGTCAAATTCACCGAACGCGGCCACGTTCATGTCGACGTGAGCCTGCTCGAGGACACCGGTTCGGACTATCGCCTGCGCTTCTGCGTCGAGGACTCGGGCATCGGCATCCCCGAGTCGTTCCATGCCTCGATCTTCCAGCCTTTCGCGCAGGTGGAGCAGGGTGCGATCCGGCGCTTCGGCGGCACCGGCCTCGGCCTGGCCTTCGCGCGGCAGATCGTGGAACTGATGGGGAGCACCCTGAGATTCGAGAGCACTCCCGGCCTGGGCAGCCGGTTCTGGTTCGATGTGTCCCTCGCGCGCAGCGCGGCGCCACAGGAACTGCCCGCTGCCGAAGATGCTTGCGCCGGGCACGATCGCGGCAGGCCGCTCCGCATCCTCGTCGCCGAGGACAACGAGACCAACCTGATGCTGCTGCGCGAGCTGTTGCAGAACGATGGCCACGAGGTCACCACGAGCGCCAGCGGCATGGAGGCGCTCGAAATCCTGGTCGAGAACGATTTCGACCTGCTCCTGCTCGACTACAACCTGGGTGACATGGACGGCGTGCGCCTGCTGCAGACCTATCACTTCGGCCGCGCCCATCCGGCTCCGGCGCTGTTCCTGACCGCCGACACGACCCAGCAGACCGCCACGCGGCTGCGCGAATCCGGCGGGATCGGCGTGATGTACAAGCCGATCACGCTGGCCCGGTTGCGCATGGCACTGCGCGATCTCGGTACTTCCGATGACGCCCGCCACGATGTCTCGGATCCCGCGCCGCTGGCCGAGGCGATCGCCCGGCCGGCACGTCCGGTCCTGACCGCGGTGGTCGTGAGCCCGCTCGACCAGGCCGCCATGGCGGAATTGAAGTCGGTCAGCGTGCGGCCCGAGTTCTTCCCCAACCTGCTGATCGAAGCCAGCAACGACATCCAGCGCAATGCCGAGCAGATCATCGACGCGCTGGCCGATCGCCAGTACATGCTGGTGCGTGATGCGGCGCACGCCCTGAAGGGCGTCAGCGGGGACGTCGGTGCCGTACGGCTGCTTGCCCTGGCCAGCAACCTGTTGACCGTGACCCGCGAAGAACTCGACAGTTCGCGCGAACGCCTGTCCAGCGACCTGGCCGACGCCGTACGCATTACCCTTGCCGCCCTGAACAAGGAAGTGCAGCAGGCCGCCGTCGCGGCTTCAGCCGACAGCGCGACCTCGCTGCATCTTGAATAGCATTTCCATCACGCGAAGCTCGTGGCTGCCCAGCCCCATGGCGGTCTCGGTCCATTCATCGACCACCTTGTGCAGTTCGGCCCGGTCCAGGGCCGCCAGGCGGTGGCGGCTGCGCTGCAGCATCAGGCGCGCAGGGCGCTGCCGCGCATGGGCCGCGATCAACTTCTCCACGGCGCGCTCGCCCTCGCCGGTGGGACAGACTTCATCGATGACGCCCATTTCCCTGAGCGCCCCGGCGGTGTGGATGCGGCCGTCGCCGAGCATGCGTTCGGCGGCCCGGGCACCGATGCGCTGCGCCAGCAGGCTCATGCCGCCGGTGCACGGAAACAGGCCGAAGAGGATTTCCGGAAAGCCGAATTCGCTGTGTTCCTCGGCGACGATGTAGTCGGCCGCGAGCACGGTTTCGAAACCGCCGCCGAGGGCGCGGCCCTGCACCAGCGAGATGGTGGTTGCTTCGGCTCCGAGCACGCTCGACCACTCGAACAGCATGTCGGCGCAGGTCAGCGAGTACCTGTGCAACGCGTCGCGGTCGCGGCGCCGAATGCAGTCGTGGAAGTGGGCGAGGTCGCCACCGAGATTGAAATAGTCCGGGTGCGCCGACTTCATGACCGTGTAGTGCACCGGCCGCAGCGTGCCGTTGCTCGGCCACATGGCACCGTGCTGCTTCATGCCATGCAGCAGTCCGAGCAGTTCGTCGATCAGTGGCGGCGAGAAGTACGGCGCCCCGCCATCGATCGATTCGGGCAGGGTTATCCAGAGGACATTGTTGGCATTGGCGTCGAACCGCGTGCCGACATGGCGGGGCGCGGGGGCGGATGGAAACAGTGAAACGGCATTCATGGCAGCACTCTCCGGGCAAAAGAGCGCTCCGGCATGAAGCGCTCGTCAGATAGTTGACTCTTCAGCGACAGGGAATTTAGTGAGCAAATCGCGTTCCCTCGAAACTGCCAGTGCCACATTCGTGCCACCGAAGCCGGCGGACAGCGAAAGCGCGTGCTCCACCGGTTGTTCCATCCTCGGCCGGTTCGCCACATGCGCAAGCTGGCACTCGGGGTCGACCCGGTCAAGATGGGCGGTCGCCGGCAGGAACGAGCCGCCGATCGCCAGCACGCAGGCCGCCAGTTCGATCGCGCTGGCACCACCGAGCAGGTGGCCGTGGATCGCCTTGGTCGAACTGACCGGGAGCCGTTCGGTCGCTTCCGCGAACACCTCGCGGACCGCCGCCGTCTCCACCGGATCGCCGCCGCGGGTGGCCGTGGCGTGGGCGTTGTAATAGCTGATCTGGTCGGGCTGCAGGCCCGCATCGGCGAGCGCCGCGCGCAACGCAGCGGCCTGGCCCTGGGCGTTCGGCGAACCGATATGATACCCGTCGGAGGCGATGCCGTAGCCGGACAGCCTGCAATAGCACGCGGCGCCGCGCCGTTCGGCGTGCTCGCGCGATTCGATCACCATGAACACGGCGCCTTCGCTGAGCACGAGCCCGCTGCGGTCGGCGGAGAACGGTCGGCAGCTGCGGCCGACGTCGGTCGGGTCGACCTCGGCCAGGGCGCGCAGGCCGCCCCACAGTGCGACGAACGTCGGCGTCAGCGCGGCTTCGGCGCCACCGACCAGGGCCACGTCGAGGTGGCCGTCGCGAATGGCGCGCGAGGCCTCGCCGATGGCCGCGCCCGAGGACGAGCACGCGCTGCTGTTGGTGATCACCGGTCCGAGGATCTTGTGCCGGATCGAGATCAGGGCGGGCGCCGCATTGAGCATGCTGGCCATGATCGTGTAGGGCTTGGAGCCTTCGATGCGGTCGACATGGAACTGCCTGACCCAGTCGTGTTCGGTCTTCACGCCACCACCCACGGAACCGTAGTACAGGCCGGCCCGCTGCGCGTAGTGCGCGAACTGCTCGATGCCGGCATCCTGCATGGCCTGGCGTGCCGCCAGCATGGCGATCTGGCTGCAACGATCCATGTACGGGAGCTCGAGCTTGGTGAACTGGTCGGTGAAGTCGCGTTCGACGATGCCGGCCGGGAATTTACGCGAGAGTTGCGGCGACTCCCACAGGCGTATGCCCGAGCGGTTGTGCACAAGGCTTTCGTGCAGTTCGCGCACGGACAGGCCGATGGGCGATATCACGCCCATGCCGGTTATCACCACATCGCGCGCGGCATTGCCCACGATCAGGCGCCGACGCCGAGGTTGCGCTCGACGAGGTTGACCACGTCGCCCAGCGTCGCGTCGCGCGGCAGGGCGACATCATCGAGCTTCACGCCGAGGCGGTCCTCAACCTCCATGATCACGTCGAGGACCATCATCGAGTCGAGTCCGATATCGCGCAGCGATGCCTCCGGCCTTGCGGACTCGGCGGGGATGTCGAAGCGCTCGTCGAGGAACGCCTGCAGGGTGGCGAGGATGCTTTCCTTGTCAGCTTGGCTCATGTCGTTTCTTCCTTTCTTGCGGTAAATGGAATGCGCGCACTCGCGTCGCGCGCCGGGATGCGCGGGTGTCGGCATGGCTGTGCCGGAGCAGTTGAACCGGAAGCCCCTGCTGCTGCATCAGACTTCGGGCGATTGCACGCCCGGCAGGATTCGATTTTCGGGCACCTGCGCTGATTTGTATAGTAGTAGCACGCCCCGCAAGACGAATCGCCCGTCGCCGGGCCCCATTTCCTCGCGCAGTCCGCGTGCGAAGCGGTGGATCCGCGCGTGCGCTCGCCAGGAGCGGCGCGCTTGCGCGACCACATTGAGCGTCTGCCCGCTGGCCTGTGCATCGGCCGCCGAGGTCGCGACGCGGGGCCAGGCGTGCGTGCGGGAGCTTTTCGACGCACGCTAGGAAGTTTGGTATGGTGGGATTCGGGGTCGATAATGTGAACTGCGTCACACATTGGCGCACCTGCACCGGGGAGGTCCTCCATGAAGCATCGTCTGTTTCTCTGGCTTCTTGCGTTGCTGCCAGTTTCCGCGCATGCGCAGCTTTACGTGGATGGCTTCGATCCGCCACGGATCGATCCGTTGTTCCCGCTGGTGGCGGGCACCTACCAGTTGCCTTCGAACCCGATGACCAACCAGTTGCAGTGGCTGATCGGCGAACTTGCCGCTGGCGAGACGACCAGCGTGGCCGAGGTCAACGCCCACTTCGACTCCAGCTGGCTTGCCCAGAACCCGGTCGCGGCGACACAGGCCTTCATCCAGTCCGTCCGTTCCGCCTATCCGGATGCGCGCATCACCGATGTCATCGCGGTGACGCCCGTCTCCGGCACCTTCGTCATCGACTCGCCCGGCAGTCCGCCCCCGTCCGGATTCATGGTGTTCTCGGCGCGCTACAGCGGCACCCAGCGCATCACGCAGTTCGGGGTCAGCACCTATGGCGGATCTGTCCAATACCCGGAAGACATGACGCTGTCGATGTCCGAGGCGGCCGACAAGTTCGCCACGCTGTCGTCGGCGCCGGCCTTGCTGGTTGGCCGCATCAACAGCGCCGGCCAATGCACGACGATGCAGGATCGCAACGCCAATACGCCGCGCGCGACGGCATCGATCTTCAAGACCTGGGTGCTCGGTGGTCTCGGCCAGTCCATCGTCGAAGGCACCCTGTCATCCTCGGAAGTGCTGCCCATGGTAGCCAGCGAAATCGCTCCCGGAGGCACGATCAATGTCGAACCGCTGAATACGCCGTTTCCGGTCAGCGACCTGGCGAAGCTGATGATGGGCATCAGCGACAACACGGCGACCGACCTGCTGCACGAGCGGGTGGGGCGTACGCGCATCGACCAGATCGTGACCGAGTATGGCGTCGCCCAGCCCGACCTGCTGCGCCCGTTCCTCGGCATCAGCGAACAGTTCCACGTGTTTCTTTCTTTCAACCTGACCGACGCGCTGAGTTACGTCAACGGCACCCAGCCGTTCAAGTACCAGTTCCTGCAGGACCGCATCGTTCCGCTGGGTCCCAACAATGGCGGGCCGTTCTTCCATACCCAGTTGCTCACTGATGGAACCTGGCGCGCATCGCCGTATGACATCTGCCGCGCCTTCGCGAAACTGCGGCGTCTTCCGCAGGGATCCGAAGCGTTCAAGACCGTCGACGCCGCCATCGGCGCCGCCGCGGCGCAACCCGATGTCCGCGCCGAGTGGGATCGCGTCTGGTACAAGGGCGGCAGCCTGTCTTCAGGGGCGGGCTTTCATGTGCTGACGCATGCGTGGATGCTCGAGAACGCGGGCCAGGATCCCTACGTCGTGATCGCACTGTCGAACAGTCCAAGCGGCGGGATCGACCCGTTTTTCGTGCAATCGATCACCGGGCGCATGCTGGAGTTGCTGTCGCTGTTGCCGTGAACCTGGACGCAGGGCGCCGAGCCGCCCGGCTCGAGGCTTGTTCGTCCCACTCTGGCTGGGCGTTCAGGCGGGCTGCAGGACCGGATCCGTTGCGCAATCGGCATGTCCGCAGCGACACGTGTCGCTGCCGGCCTCGGCCTGATCGCGGCAATGGTCGCTGCAGTATTCCTGCGACGAAGGGATCTGGCAGACGCAGGGCTGGTTGGCGCATTTTCTGAGGTGGTCAATCTGCATTTCGAGGCTCCTCTGGCTCAAGGCATGCGGCCGGCGACCGCCACGCAGCCGCCGGAGCGGACCTGCGAGGCTGCGCGAAGCGCACGGCGCCGGCGTCCTCGAATGTCCGCGCCCGGCGCTCGCGCTGGCGAAAATCCCCTGCCGCGTCGACGAGAAGAAGCCACTGATGGAGCCCGGGGGAGGTCCACCAGTGGCGTGGCGCGGGATCCCGGGTCATTCTTCCCTGTGGGAGTCGCGCCATGAGGCGTATTCGTTGCGCGAGATCTTGCCGTCGGCGTTGCTGTCGATCGCGGCGAAGTCCTCGCTGAAGGCGGGAAAGGGGGCGAGCTCCTCGCGACTGAGCAGGCCGTCGCGATCCTTGTCTGCGGTGGTCCATTGACGCGTCGAGTCCGCCGCCCCTGGCGACGATGCATGCGCCAGCGATGCCCTTGGGGACTCCGCAAAAGCGGCGATGGATGTGGCCAGGAGCGCGAGGACAAACCAGCCGTTGTGGATTCGCGGACGTTTCACGTTCTCTCTCCTTCTTCCCGGGTCGCTGTCGATGGATTCCGTTGCTTCTGAGGACGCCTGCAACGCTAGCCCCTGCCCCATCACCGCTGGCTGAACGTGGCCGGATTCGACATTCGCGGTTCAGTTGGAAGACAGGCAGCGCGTCTCGCGCGGGAACGCCCCGCGCACCGCAGGCGCCGCCACGCCGCGCGCCGGCCGGCACAGCGGCGGCCAGCAGGGCTGCTTGCCGTGATGCCGTGGTAGCGGCCAGGGGAGGGTCCTTAATGGGGCCTTTGCTGCCCTTGGGTGTGACGGAGTCGACCTATTCGGCCCTTCACGACCGGCCGGCCGGCAGCCAACGCGCGGTTCTGTGCGAAAATGGAGTGTTGCAAATGGGGTTGCTGTGTCCGGGGGGAGACTGGCATGACCGCAGCGGTCAGTGGAGAAGAAGCGCGGCTTCGTCGGGCGCGTCGACTGGCGACACGGGCGTTCGATACCTACGAGCGTTCGTCGGTCGGCGGTTTCCTCTACCTCATTGCATGGCTTCCCCTGCTCGCCGTCACCGGACTCGCTGCGCGCGAACCCTGGCTGGCCTCTTCGGCGACGTTGGCCTTCCTCGCGGCGGCGATCCTGCGCAAGCGTTTCCGACCGCCGCCCGGGCCGATGCAGGCGCAGGCTCGCTGGATCAATGCCTATGTTGCCGTCGCATTGTCCAGCACCGCGATATGGTCGTGCATGCAGTGGTGGGTTATTTCCGACGTCGCGGTAGCGCCGCTGGTCAAGGCCGCCTCGCTGTTCGGCACGATCGCCTTCTCGACGGTGATGGCGCACCTCTACACGAGCGTGCTGCGCATGTCGGTCACCGGCATTGCGGTACTCATCGTACCCGCGGTCATCGCCCTCGGCCTCGATCCGGAACTGCACGTGCTGGCGGTTACCCTGGTTTTCTATACCGGTTATCTCGCCACCGCCGCGTTGCGCTCGCACCGCGAATACATGCGCCGGCTGGACCTCGACGAAGCCCTGCGCGACCAGCGCGACCGCTATGAGCATCTCAGCCGGACCGATCCGTTGACCGGCCTCTGCAACCGGCGCACCTTCACCGAGACGCTCAGCGCACAGGTGCGCGAGGCGCAATGGCTGTCGGGAGCCGGCGTGGCGCTGGCGCTGCTCGACATCGACTACTTCAAGGCGATCAACGACCTCCATGGGCACCTGATGGGGGACGAAGTACTGCGCCAGCTGGCCGGTCGCCTGGAGCTGGCCTTCGAGGGCGGCGATTTCCTGGTATCGCGGACCGGCGGCGAGGAGTTCGGCTTGATCCTGCGCGACTGCGACGAGGTGTCGGCCATGTTGCGCGTCGAGAAATTCCGCGCCGCCCTCGGCGCGCAGCCATTAGAATGCGACGGCATCGAGGTACCGGTGACGGTGAGCATCGGCGTCGGCAGTTTCAACCGGGCGCGCCATCGCAGCGACGACGATCTTTATGGCGATGTCGACATCGCCCTCTACGCCGCCAAGCTGCAGGGTCGCAACCGGGTCGTATCGGTTTCGATGCTCAGCCAGGATTCGGTCGCCGACACCGGCACCGAGCGCCTCGGAAGACTGACCCAGATTAGGATGGAAGGCGATGCTTGAGCTGGTGGGATTCGATGGTGACGACACGCTCTGGCAGAGCCAGGATTTCTACGATGCCGCGCAGGCGGAATTCGAGCGCATCGTCGGTGCCTATGTCGATCTCGCCGACGTGCGCGTGCACGACCGGCTGCTGGCGATTGAGAGCGGCAATATCCATGTGTTCGGATATGGCGCCAAGGGCATGACCCTGTCGATGATCGAGGCCGCCTTCGACATCACCGGGGGCCTGATCAGTTCCGGCGACCTGCACCGGCTGGTCGGCATCGGCAAGGAAGTGCTCGCCCATCCGGTCGAGCTGCTGCCGGGCATTCGCGAAGCGGTCGAGGCCGTCGCGGCGAACTACCGCATCGTGCTGATCACCAAGGGCGACCTGATCCACCAGCAGGCCAAGGTGAAGCGTTCAAACCTGGGCGACCTGTTCCAGCGCATCGAGATCGTCTCCGAAAAGGATCCCGCGGCGTATTCACGGGTACTGAGCGAATTCGGGGCGTCGCCACGCGATTTCGTCATGGTCGGCAACTCGCTGCGCTCGGATATCGCGCCCGTGGTCGAGCTCGGCGGCTGGGGCATCTACATGCCCTATCACTCGACCTGGTCGCTGGAAACAGATCCACATTTCGCGATCGACAACCCGCGCGTGATCCAGGTTGGCTCGGCAGACTCGATACCGGCAGCCGTCGCGCAACTGGACGAGCTGGCGACCAGCGGCGCGGGCCAGCCGCCAACCCATTCCGGCTGATCGCGGCAGCGGCGCGCAAGGGCGCCAGGCAAACCGACGGGAGGCCCATGCATGCGGACCTTGCCCGGCGGTCTGCAGGGCGCCTGCCGATCAATGCGTCGTGTGTTCGGCCGCGAGCCAGCTCTTGTACTCGGCCTCGGAAATCCTGCCGTCATGGTCGGCGTCGATCTTGTCGAAATCCTGGCCGAGGGCCGGATACGGAACCAGCTCGTCCTTGCTCAGGAAGCCGTCGCGATTGCTGTCGGCCCGGGTCCATTCCGGCGCCGTCTGCTTGCCTGCCGTGGTGTTCGCCTGCTGCGCACATGCCGTGAGCGAAGCCACCATGAACGCGGCGGCGAAGAGCGGATGGGTGATGCGGGGAAGATTCATCGTCATACTCCTTTCTGGATTCGTGGACACGATGCCGGGCCCGGGTAGGGCGCAACATCGCCGGGCGAATCTGACACCACGGATCCCGACCTCGTGTGAACGGGGAGATGAACGCGCATTGCGTTCACCGGGCCGACAGAAACTTCCGCGGAGGCACGGAAAAGCGGGAATCGGACACGAATGGCGCCGGCTTGGGGCTGATTCTTCGCTGATGTCCTGCTTGCTCAAGCCGATCGTCCTCGGCCTGTGGAAGGATGAATGCAAGTTGCCGGTCGGTTGAGGCGAACTTGTGCTCATGGTTCGACAAGAACACCACGAACGGAAGTCGACGGGACGTGGCCCGAAGTCAGTGCCATTCGGACCGGACGCCGCGATGTGTTCGCCCGCGTGACTGCCGGCTGTATGCGCAATGCGCAATCCGGGCATCGACAGCGCGCGTTCATGCACCTGAAGCTAATCCTGTCGGCGGGGTTGCACTGCTGTCGGGATGTTCGCGCGGGATCGGACCAGGCCCGCTTGCCGGAAACAGGCCGCGGTGCTTGCGTAGCCATCGGAAGTGCACACCCTTCTTCGCTCCGGACCGGGGCTCATCTTCGCGGGAGATCTACCATGACACTTTCGACCATTCTGCTGATCGTCTTCATCCTGCTTCTTCTCGGCGCACTGCCGACGTGGGGCTACAGCCGCAGCTGGGGCTACGGACCCAGCGGCGGTATCGGCCTCGTCGTCGTCATCCTCATCGTGCTGTTGTTGATGGGGCGGATCTGATCCATGAAAAAACCCGTCCCGGCAGGGCCGGGACGGGTTTTTCGTGGGGGGTCATTGGGGATTGACCCATGCTCGCCGCGGGTCGGGCCTGCGAGTCCATGCGGGCCGACAACGTGGCAGTGATGCGCTTCCGTCCGTGGAAACGCGGGGGGTGCTCCTTGAACAGGCGGTCCGGGCGAACTGCTCAGGCCGCGCGCAGGTAGATTCCGGCAACTTCCTCGACGCGCTGGCGCGCGGCATCCATCGAAGGATGGAACTCCAGCGTTGGCGGTGCTTCCGCTGTGTCCGTCGACCACCAGGTCAGGGCGTAGTTGCCGTCCGGCCATGGGCCCGAGATGCCGGCAAATGGCACCTTGTCGATGATGGCAACGGAAAGGACGCCGTCGTAGCGGGTTTCCCATCCAATGGTTGAAACCGGTGCGGCGGACTCGCGCGGAGCGATGCCGAAAAGGTTGCCCATGATGATCGTTTCCTTGCGTTGGGTTCTGGGTTCCAGACAGGTACAGCAAGCCCTGTGCCAGCCGGCTGCCAGGCTTGCCCCCGGGCCGCCCAATCATCGTGGAATTGCGGGTTGCGTCACGCTTTGTGCGGGTGGGGTGTCGATCTTGTCGGGCCAGCGCACACAAAATCGCAGCCTGCTCGGTGCCGGCGGTCGCCTTTTGCGGTTCCCAGTGTCAGGGCTCGACATTTTGCGTTGGTCCAGCCCGCCAGGCTTTCCTTCCACCTGCCAGAAGTTGTCCGGCGATGTCGGACCCGGGCCGGCAACCGATCGCGACCTGCACCCAAGGAGGAGTGAACGCTGGCAAGAAAAAGATGTTCGAATGCGGACAGTCGGGCCGCATCCGGACTGCTGTCAGGCGATGCAAAAGCCAGCACAATCAATAAGTTGATTGGCGTTCCGCGGTCTGGCACGTCTCGTGCTGAAGCAGACTCATGGATATCGCACGCCCCGAACTCAAACAACGCAAACGCCGCCGCCAGGTCGTCATCGGCGGAGCCATCCTCCTCGCCGTTATTGCCGCTGCCGCCGGACTCATGGCGCTCGGCCCCGCCATGCCCTCGGTAGAGCGCAGCAGCGTGCTGGTCGACACCGTCAAGCGCGGCGAACTGCTGCGCGAGGTCCGTGGCCCCGGCACCCTGGTGCCCAAGGAGATCCGCTGGATCGCTGCGGAAACCTCGGCGCGCGTCGAGCGCGTGCTGGTAAAGCCCGGCGCCCAGGTCGAGCCGGACACCGTCATCCTCGAGTTGAGCAACCCTGAAGTTGATGACCAGCTGCTCGCGGCCACGGCCGCGCTGACGGCCGCCCAGTCCGACCTGGCCGCCAAGCGGACGGAACTGAAGTCGCGCCTGCTCGACCAGCAGGCCGCAGAGGCGCAGGCGAGGACCGACTACGAAACCGCGCGCATGCAGGCCGAATCGGAGAAGTCGGTGGCCGAGAAGGGCATCATTCCGGCGGTGCAATACCGCAAAAGCCTGGTCGTGCTCGAGCAGCTCAAGTACCGCGTCGACATCGAGCAGCAGCGCGTTGCCGAATTCAGGCGCAACATCAGCGCCCAGCTGGCTGCCGAACAGGCACGTCTGGACCAGCTGGCCAATACCCGTGAGCTGCGCCAGCGCCAGGCCGATGGCCTCAAGGTTCGTGCCGGCATCGCCGGCGTGCTGCAGCGCGTTCCGGTGGAGGAGGGCCAGCAGGTCGCGGCCGGCAACAACCTCGCCCGTGTCGCCCGTCCCGGTGACCTGATGGCGGAACTGCGCATCGCCGAAACCCAGGCCAAGGACATCGTCATCGGCCAGCCGGCGCGCATCGATACGCGCAACGGCATCGTCGATGGCAAGGTGCTGCGCGTCGATCCGGCCGTGCAGAACGGCACCGTGCAGGTCGATGTCGAGCTGGACGGCGCGTTGCCGCCCGGTGCGCGCCCTGACCTCTCCGTCGACGGCACGATCGAAATCGAACGCCTGGCCGATGTCCTGTATGTCGGACGCCCGGCCTTCGGCCAGCCGGAGGCGGAGGTGCGCCTGTTCAAGGTCGACGCCGACAACGTCGCCGCGCGTGTGCCGGTGCAACTCGGGCGCAGCTCGGTCAACCTGATCGAAATCCGCAATGGTTTGCAGGTCGGCGATCGCGTGATTCTCTCCGATACCAGCGCCTGGGATCAAAGCGACAAGATTCGATTGAATTGACCAAAAGAAAGTTCTGTGTAGGAGCGCCTTCAGGCGCGAGATCTTTGATCACCGTTGAAAAGCCTCGCGCCTGAAGGCGCTCCTACGAAATCGACAAACCAACGACCTTTGCGCTCAGAACCACAAGGCTTTCGACCATGACCACAACCAATGCCCCGCTGATCCATCTCGACAACATCCAGAAGGTATTCCTGACCGACGAAGTCGAGACGCATGCGCTGGCCGGCGTGCACATCGACATCGCCAAGGGCGAATACGTATCGATCACCGGACCCTCGGGCTGCGGCAAGTCGACCCTGCTGGCCATCCTCGGTCTGCTCGACACACCGACCGCCGGCCGCTACACGCTCAACAGCCGTGAAGTCGCCGACATTGGCGCCAGCGAACGCGCGGCGATCCGCAACCAGGAAATCGGCTTCGTGTTCCAGGCCTTCAACCTGATCGGTGACCTCAGCGTGTTCGAAAACGTCGAACTGCCGCTGACCTATCGCGACGGCGTGTCGAAAGCCGAACGGCGCGAACGTGCCGTCGCCGCACTCGAGCGCGTCGGCATGGCCCATCGCGTCAAGCACTACCCGGCCCAGCTTTCCGGCGGCCAGCAGCAACGCGTGGCCGTCGCCCGCGCCCTGGTTGGCGCGCCCTCGATCCTGCTCGCCGACGAACCGACCGGCAATCTCGATTCGAAAAATGGCGAGGCCGTGATGGCGCTGCTCGACGAGCTGCACAAGGCCGGCTCGACCATCTGCATGGTCACCCACGATCCGCGCTATGCCGATTTCGCCGAACGCAAGATCTTCATGTTCGATGGCCGTGTCGTCGACGAGGAGACCATGCATCGCCTGCGCCACGAGGAAGACCAGCGCCTCGTGCGGCCATCGCGCAGCGCCTGAGGACCGACCATGTCCATCGCCGACATCAAGCACGCCATCCGCGCCATGCGCGCACGGCCCGGATTTTTCCTGACCGCGGTACTGACCCTGACCCTCGGCATCGGTGCGGTGGCCGCGATCTTCACGGTCTATGATGCGGTGCTGCTCAAGCCGCTGCCGTTCGCGCATGCCGAACGCATCGTCAGCGTCAGCCGCGAACGCGGCCAGTCGGTGCAGCGCACCGCGTCGGTCCCGGTGTTCGATGAATGGCGCGATCGCGGCGCCGCGGACTTCGAGGCCATCGGCGCCTATGCGCCGGAAACGATGAATCTCACCGGCATCGACAGCCAGGGCGCGCAGCGCCTGTCGGTGAGCAAGGTCACGCCGGGATTCTGGGAGGTCTTCGGCCAGCCGCTGGCTCTGGGACGGAGCTGGGGCGAGCAGGAGGAAAACCACAACGAACACGTGGTCGTCCTCGGCGAGGCGCTGTGGCACTCGCGCTTCGCCGCCTCGCCACTCGTACTGGGCCGCGACATCGAGTTGAACGGGGACCGCTATCGCGTCGTTGGCGTGGCGCGCGACGGATTCCGTTTTCCCGAGTCGACCGAAGTCTGGATCCCGACCTTCACGCCCGGGCATGCGCAAAGCCGGCGCACGATGAATTTCCTGCGCGTGCTTGGCCTGTTGCGCGCGGACCGCAGTGCCGCGCAAGCCGCAACCGGCATCCAGAGCGTCATCGATTGGCAGGTGCAGACCTTCCCGCAGGACGAGTCGCCGATGACGGCGAAGCTGACGCCGCTGCAAACCCTGATCGGTGCGCCGGTCGGCAATGCATTGAACATGCTGCTGGCCGCGGCTGCGCTGGTGCTGCTGATTGCCTGCGCAAACCTGGCCAACCTGATGCTCGCGCGTGGCCAGGGCCGGGCCCAGGAGCTGGCCCTGCGCAGCGCACTCGGTGCCGAGCGCAGTCGCCTCGTAGGCCATGTGCTGGCCGAATCGCTGCTCATCGCCATTGCCGGCACCGCGGCCGGGCTGGCTCTGGCCAGGCCCGCGATCGCCGCGCTGCTCGCCCTCGCTCCCGACCTGCTGCCGGCCTACAACCCGCCGTCGATCGACTTGCGCGTGGTTGCCGCATGCAGCCTGATCGCGCTGGCGACGATCCTGGTCTTCGCGCTGTACCCGGCCCTGCAGGCGGCGGCCGCCGATCCGGTCACGGCAATGCAAGGAGCCTCGCGCAGCCAGACCGGCAGCGTTCGCCAGGTGCGCGCACGCTCGATCCTGGTGTCGGCCGAAGTCGCGTTGGCGCTGACCCTGCTGGCCGGAGCGGGCCTGTTGATCGGCAGCCTGCAGAAGCTCGGCGAGATCGCGCCGGGCGTGCGCACCGAGCACGTGCTGACCGCGCAGTTCTCGATCTCGACGCTGGTCCTGCAACCCGGCGAGGAACTCGATGCCTGGGCCGAGAAGGCCACCACCCAGCTCACCCCGAAGCTCGATGCCATCGAGAAACGCCTGGGCCAGATCCCCGGCGTCGAATCGGTCGCGTTGAGTTTCGGGCTGCCGGCCTCGGGCAATGCCAACTGGAGCAGCAGCTTCCAGATCGTCGGCGAGCCCGAGCGGAAGCATCCGGAGGTGCAATATCGTTTCGTCAGCGAGGACTATTTCCGTACGTTCGGCATACCCGTCGAAGCCGGGCGTGCCTTCAACGCACTTGATGGGCGGCGCGGCCTGATGCCGACCGAGCTGCTGGTCAACCAGGCCTTCGTCGACCGCTACCTGGCCGGCAAGGACGCGGTCGCCCGCGAGATCAAGACGTTTGGCGATGCACCGATCCCGGTCATCGGCGTGGTCGGCAACGTGCGCCAGGCCGGCCTCGATCGCGACGTCAATGCGGAGATCTATTTTCCGGTCAGCAAGGCCATCCAGGGCGACATGAGCATCGGCCTCAAGGTGCGCGGCGATACGCTGGCCTATATCGAGCCGTTGCGCCGGGCCATGCGCGAAGTCGCGCCCGATGCGCCGCTCTACGAAGTGCGGCCGATGGATGCGGTGATCGGTGCGACGCTCGGCCTGCGCCGCTTCAATACGACCCTGATGAGCGTGTTTGCGGGCGTCGCCGTCGCCCTTGCCGCGATCGGCCTGTATGGCGTGATCGCCTACACGGTTGGCCAGCGGCGCCGCGAGATCGGCCTGCGCCAGGCGCTCGGGGCGAGTCGCGGCGCGATCCATCGACTGGTGTTCGGACTCGGCCTGCGCATGCTGCTCCCAGGCGTCGTCGTCGGACTGGCCGGCGCGGTCGCGCTTGGTCGCCTCATTTCATCGCAACTGTACGGCGTCAGCGCCGCCGATCCGCTCGTGCTCGGCAGCGTGATCCTCGTGCTGGCCACGGCGGCACTCTCCGCCTGCCTCGTTCCCAGCCTGCAGGCGTCGCGCATGCAGCCGATGGAGGCCTTGCGCGATGAATGACCCGGTTTTCCCCCCGAACATCCGCCGCGGTGCCGGCTTTGAGGATGCACGATGAACCTGATGGCCGACTTCCGATTCGCCGCCCGCAGCTTGCGTTCGCGCCCGGGCACGAGCCTGTTCGCCGTGCTATCGCTGGCGGCGGGCATGGCCGCCGCGATCGCGATCTATTGCGTGATCGATGGCGTGATGTTGCGCGGGTTGCCGTATGCCGATTCGGCGCGCCTGATCGAATTGCGCGAGCTGGCCGATGACGGCCATTCGATGAACCTGGCGGCGCCGAACTTCGCCGACCTTGCGTCCGGCCTCGACCAGTTCGAATCGATGGCGATGTACAACGGCGGCAATGGCCTGTTGCGATCCGGCGACGCGACCGTGCGCGTGCCGATCGCATGGACCGACGGCGACCTGTTCCGCGTGCTTGGGACCGCGCCATTGCTGGGGCGGTATTTCACCGCCGCCACGCACGAGCCGCTGGCCGTGATCAGCCACGAACTGTGGCAGTCGATGTTCAACGGTCGCGCGGACGTGCTCGGCCAGCCGGTCACGATCGACGGTGAGCCGTACACGGTTGCTGCGGTGATGCCGGCGGGCCTCGCATTCCCGCAGGGAACCCGCGCCTGGATCCCGCTGCCATTCGAAATCGGCATCTCGCGCTCGGCGCACAACTGGCGCGCCCTCGGTCGCCTCAAGGCTTCGGCCGATCTCGGCCAGGCCCGGCTGGCCGCGAGTGCGCTGGCCACACGGCTCAAGGCCGAACATGGACGCGACACCGACGCCGTCGACTTCGGCCTGACCCCGCTTGCCGAGGCGATCGCCGCACCGGTGCGCAGCGGCCTGTTGCTGCTTGCCGCGGGAACCGCCTTCCTCATGCTGATCGCGATCACCAATACGACCAACCTGCTGCTGGCCCTGAACGCGTCGCGCTCGCGCGAATTCGCGGTGCGCGCCGCGCTCGGCGCGAGCGACCTTCGCCTGGCGATGCAGGTCCTGTTCGAAGGGCTCGTGATCGTGGCTCTGGCAACCGGCGCGGCGCTCGTACTCGCTGCCGCCGGACTGGAAGTGCTGGTGCATGCGGCGGGAGAGAGCCTGCCACGGGCGCAGGAAGTCCACCTCGATGCGGGCACGTTCGGATTGGCTGCACTCGCCGGCATCGGCATCGCGCTGGTGGCGACGGCCGCGGTGGTCTGGAGCATGCGCCGGCAAAGCACGATCAGCGAACTGCGCGAAAGCGGACGTGGCCAGTCGCCCGGACGTGGACAACTGCGCACGCGGGCCGTCCTGCTGGTGGCCCAGACCGCGCTGACGACCGTGCTGCTGATCGGCGCGGGCCTGCTCGGCCAGCGATTCCTCGAACTGCTGGCCGTCGATCCCGGGTTCGAGGCGCAAGGGGCGGTCAGCGTGCAGGTTTCGCAGGCATGGACGGCCGATGCCGCCGTGGCCGCGGGGAATGCGCGCCGCACTGCCCAACTGATGGATGAATTCGGGCGGATCCCCGGCGTTACCGTGGTTGGCGGCGTCAGCAGCCTGCCGCTGACCAACGACGGAGCGAATGGCGGATTCTGGGACGGCTCGGTCACCAGCCTCGACAAGTCTCCGCCGCCACCCATCGGCCAGGCCGAATATCGTGTCGCCAGTACCGGCTATTTCAAGGCGGCCGGCATTCCATTGCTCAAGGGACGCGAATTTGCCGCGACCGATCGCGCCGACGGCGAACACGTGGCCGTGGTCAGCGAGAGCATGGCAAAGGCGACCTGGGGCGCGCGCGATCCGATCGGCCAGCGCATCCAGTTCGGCAACATGGACGGCGACATGCATCTGCTGACCGTCGTCGGAGTCGCCAGGGACGTGCGTGAACGCAGCCTGGATCGCATGCCGGCCGGCGCCGTCTATGTCGACCTGGCCCAGCGACCGAAGGTGGCCGCCGAATTCAATATCCTGGTCCGCTCGAGTGTACCTGTCGCCACGCTGCTGCCCGCACTGCGCAAGGTCATGCTCGAAAAAGGCAAGGGCATTCCGTACAGCCTGATGCCGCTGACCGAGTTGCGCGCGAAATCGCTGGCCGATCGACGCTTCGGCCTGATCCTGCTTGGCGCGTTCTCGATCGTCGCGTTCGTGCTTGCGGTCAGCGGCCTATACGGACTGATGGCATTCGCGGTCGGCCAGCGCCAGCATGAGTTCGCCCTGCGCCAGGCGCTCGGCTCGTCGCGCCGGCGGATCCGGGGCCTGGTCCTCGGTGGCGGCATGCGGCTTGGCCTCGCCGGTGTCGTGTTTGGCCTGGTCCTGGCAACGGTCATGTCCCGAATTGCCGGAAGCGAAGTGCACGGCCTGCCGCCGCTGGATCCATGGACGCTGGCCGGCGTATGCGCGTTGCTGCTCGCAACCCTGCTGCTGGCCTGCCTGGTTCCGGCCAGCCGCGCCTGCGCGGTCGCGCCGCGTGACGCGCTCGGTTGAGCCATGAAGATGCAACTGCCTATCGACCATGTTGTAGAAGCGATCAGTCGCCAGCAAGCAGGATGCCGTTTCCACCCGATTCCGAGGAGGATCCATGCACGCCATTGCAAATGAACTGAAGCAGGCGGTCCGCAGCATTGCCGCGCAGCCGGCTTTCTCGGCCCTGGTCGTCGGCGTACTGGCCATGGGCCTTGCATGCGTCATCTTCATGCTGATCGCGATTGGCAGCATGGTCATGCGGCCGCTGCCATTTCCGGATGCGCAGAACCTGCAGCATGTGGGGCTCGACAGCGGGCGCAGCCGCATCGGCCGCCTCGATTCGCTGCGCAGTGACGACCTGCTCCAGCTTCGCCAGCATCTTGAAGGTGTCGCCGAAGTCTCGGGTTTCGAAAGTGCGACGATCAACCTGAGCGACATGGATCGCCCGCAGCGTTTCGATGGGGCGTTCGTCACCGGCAACCTGTTCAGCGTCCTTGGCGTGGCGCCGGCGCTGGGTCGGGATTTCAGCATCGCCGACGAAGGCGAGGGCGCACCGACGGTGGTCATGCTTTCGGACGCGCTCTGGAGGAGCCGCTACGGCGCCGACCCGGGCATCGTCGGCCGCCAGGTGCGCGTCAATGCAAGGTTGGCCACCGTGGTCGGAGTGATGCCCGAGGATTTCAGCTACCCGCGCCGCGAAACGGTCTGGGTGCCGGGCCGGTTCAAGCCGGGAGCGAATGCCGAGCATGCCTACACCGTGGTGACGCGCACTGCGTCCGACGATTCAGGCGCAGCTCTGGACACCGCGGTCCAAGCCTGGTTCGCCGACGCCAGGGCCGCCGAGCCCGAGCACTTCAACCGTACGCGTGCTGCCGTCGAGCCGCTTTCCTACCTCGCCGTACATGCCGGTACGCGAGCCATCCTCAACATCATGCTCGTATCGACCCTGCTGGTCCTGCTGGTCGCGTGTGCCAATGCCGCGAACCTGCTGCTGACCCGGACCCTGGGTCGTCGGCACGAGCTCGCGATCCGCGTGGCCCTGGGCGCCAATCGCCGGCGCCTGACCCTGCACCTGCTGGCGCAAAGCCTGCTGCTGACGCTGATCGCAGCCTCGATTGCTTTGCTGCTTGCGCGTTATGCGGCGACCTGGGTCGATCAGGCCTTCCGCACGTACGAGGATGGACCGCCGCTGTGGGTGCATTTCACGCTCGACACGAAAATCGTCCTGATGGCCCTGGGCGTCGCGCTGCTGACCGGACTCGCAGCAGGTTTGCTGCCCGCGCTGCGCATTGGCGGCAGGGCCATGTCCGGCGACCTTCGCGACAGTGCGCGCAATACCGGCGGTGGCATGGCACGGGTCAGCCGCGCACTGATGGTGGGCGAGATCGCGTTGTCATTGACCTTGCTCATCGCGGTCGGCGCCGCGGTACGTGGCGTCATGGCCCTCGACCGTTCGGATCTCGGCATCGACCCGACCGGCATCCTCACGGCGCGGGTGGGATTGTTCGAAAGCGCCTATCCGGTTGAAGCCGACCAGGTTCGTTTCTTCGACCGCGTGGTGGAACGCCTGCGCGGCGATCCTGCCGTCATTGAAGCCACTGCCGCGACCAGCGTTCCCGGGGTCGATGGCTACAATCGGGAGATCCTGCCCGAGGGCGAAGTTGCCGACAGCGACCGCAGCTTGCCAAACGTCAATTTTGCGGCAATTGACGATCATTTCCTGTCGACCTACAACGTGCGCCTGCTCGAAGGGCGTGGCTTCGATTCGCGGGACAATGCGTCGACTACTCCGGTCGCCCTCGTCGACCAGTCGTTCGCCGAGCGCCATGGCAGCGGACGCAGCGTCGTCGGTCGCCGTTTCAGGCTCGATCCGGCCGATCCCGATGGCCCGCTGGTCAGTGTCGTCGGGGTGATTGCTCCACTCTGGATGGACAGGCCCGGCGATCCGGTGCGGCCAGCCTTGCTGGCGCCCCTGCGTCAACAGCCGGCGCGCTTTGCCAGCCTGGCGATGCGCGTGAAGGGCGATCCCGCGGCGTTTGCGTCCCGCCTTGCCGAACATGTGCGAGCGGTCGATGCGGATACACCGACGTATTGGGTGCGCACCTATGCGCAAGTGCTCCGCGAAGCCACGTTCGACCAACGCATGATGGCCGGGATGTTCGCCGCATTCGGGATCATCGCGCTGGTCCTTGCCGCGGCCGGGGTCTATGGCGTGTTCGCCTTCAATGTGGGCCAGCGTACGCGTGAGATCGGCGTGCGTCGGGCGCTCGGCGCGCCAGCCTACGCCGTCCTCGCCCAGGTGCTCGGTCGTGCCGGATGGCTGGTCGGCGGCGGGCTCGCGGTCGGTCTTGCCCTGGGACTTGCGCTTGCGCACGCGCTGAAGAGTTCGATGCATGGCATTTCGGCGAGTGCCGCCAGCGGCGGAGACATGCTCAGTGCCCTCATCGCCATTGGCGTGTTGCTTGCCGCGGCGGTCGTCGCCGTCGTGGTTCCGGCGCGCCGCGCCCTGCGCGTCGATCCGATGATTGCACTCCGCCACGAATGAGGTAGCGCCGTGATGGACAAACTGATGAACGACCTTCGCTATGCCGCGCGCACGCTGATGGCGCGACCAGGCTTTTCGGCAGCCGTCGTGCTCACGCTCGCGCTCGGCATCGGCGCGAATGCACTGGTCTTCAGCCTGATCGATGCGATCTACCTTAAGCCCCTGCCGTATCGCGACGATGCCGCGCTGGTCGACCTCAGCAACCGCTATGCGCGCAGCGGTCCGCAACGGGCCGGGGTCTCGATACCGGACTACCTCGACCGTCGGGCTGGCGTGCCTGCGCTGGCCGACAGTGCGCTCTACACGGGCGCCAGCCTCAACCTTTCCACCGAAAGCGGACCGCAACGCCTGCAGGCCCTGCGCGCGACGCCATCGCTGTTCTCGACGCTCGGCGCCAGCGCAGTGCTCGGGCGCACATTCAGCGACGATGAAGCACAAGCGGGCAACGACAAGGTCGTGGTGCTCGGCAATGCGCTGTGGCGCAACGGGTTCAATGCCGATCCCAATATTGTCGGTCGCGACCTGCGCATCGACGGGGAGAACCGGCGGGTCATCGGCGTGATGGCGGATGGATTTGCCTTTCCGAACCGCGATTTCCAGCTTTACGTGCCGTTCGCCTTCAGCGACGCGCAGAAGCAGGACCTCGAGCGCGGCCGCGAATTTTCGGGCAGCGTCGGCAGGCTGGCCCCGGGCGCCGACCTGGCCCAGGTCAAGGTCCAGTGCGACGCGATCATCCGGCGCAACATCGAGCGCATCGGCGCGCTCGGCGAGGACGGCGCCGGCTTCCGCAACTTCATCGAGTCCTCGGGGTTCACGGTCGCCGTGCAACCGCTGCGCACGATCCTGGCCGGCGAGCATGCCGAGGTCCTGCTGCTCCTGCAGGCGGCGGTTGCGCTGGTGCTGCTGATCGTCTGCGCCAACACGGCCAACCTGCTGCTGGCGCGCTATTCGGCGCGACGCAAGGAACTTTCGGTGCGGGCGGCCCTCGGCGCCGGACGCCTGCGCATCGCGCGCCAGTTGCTGATCGAAACGATGCTGCTGGCCCTGCTCGGTGCCGCATTGGGTTTGCTGCTGGCCGTTGCCGGCGCCCGTATCGTTGCCGATTCGGGCCTCGTCCCCAACTGGGTCGAAGTGTCCCTCGACCTGCGCATGATCGGCTTTGCATTCGGCCTTTCCATGCTGGCCGTCGCGCTGTTCGGCGTTGTCCCCGTGTGGTCCGCCATCGGCTCGCCATCGCAGCAGGCACTGCGCGATTCCGGGCGGCTCGGCAGCGGCGGGCGTGGTGCCAATCGCATGCGCAAGGCGCTCGTCGTCGTGCAGCTCGCCCTGGCCGTGACCTTGCTCGCGGGTTCCGGCCTGCTGCTGCGCAGTTTCTCCAAGGTGCTCAATGAAAGCCCTGGATTCGACAGTGGCGGGTTGTTGACGGCGGCCCTCAGCCTGCCGGCGACGCGCTACGCCGATGGCCAGGCGCAGACGCGCGGTTTCGGCCGCATCCTCGACGCCGTGCGCGGCCTGCCGGGTGTCGAGACAGTCGCCCTGGCCAGCGCGCTGCCCTTCGATGGCTACACCGGCGGTGCGAGCTATCGCATCGTCGGACGCGACGAGACCGGAACACCGCCGCACGGGCATGTGCTCAATATCGATCCGGACTACTTCAAGACCATGCGGATTCCGTTGCTGCGCGGACGCGTCTTCTCACGCAGCGACTGGGACAACGCGGCCAAGGTCGTGATCATCGACGAAGCCTTCGAGCGCAAGCAGTTTCCCGCTGGCGATGCCATTGGCAGCCAGCTCGACATGGGGCGGCCCAGCGCACCCGATCCCTACACGATCGTCGGCGTCGTCGGCAGCGCGAAGTATGCGGACCTTGCGATCGGGAACCGCGAGGAAACCTATTACTTCAATTTCGCCGATTCGCCGACCGACAGTGCAATGCTGACTGTACGCAGCACAATCCCGCCGGCGGCCCTGGTCGAACCCCTGCGCGATGCCATTCGTGCGATCGACGCCGACCTGCCGCTGTTTGACGTCAAGACGATGCAGGAGCGCATCGACCTGTCGCTGGCCGGGCGACGGGTGCCGATGCAACTGATCAGCGTGTTCGCCGCGATGGCCCTGCTGCTGGCCGGCATCGGCATCTACGGCGTGCTCGCCTTCGCTGTGGCCCAGCGCAGCGGCGAGTTCGGCGTGCGCATGGCGGTCGGCGCGAGCAACGGCCAGATCCGCCGGCACGTATTGAAGGACGGCGCGAACCTCATCGCGACCGGCATCGGCTTCGGCGTGATCGGCGCGATCGCACTCGGCTTCGTGCTGCGCAGCCAGTTGTTCGGCGTCGGCAGCGTCGACCCACCGAGCCTGTTCGGCGTGATCTGCGTGCTCGGAGCGACGGCCTTCCTCGCCTGCTGGCTGCCGGCACGCCGGGCCGCGGCGACCGACCCGATGGTGGCATTGCGTGATGAATGATCAAACAGCATTCCCTGTAGGAAGCGGCTTCAGCCGCGATGCTTTTGCTGCCTGCGGGATTGAAGAAGAGCATCGCGGCTGAAGCCGCTTCCTACAAAATCCAGAGCAAGTGCGGGAATACCCGGCTTGCATGCCGGCCAGACGCAATTTCACCCCGTCGGAAAAGCCATGATCCATCTCGAGAAAATCGAAAAATCCTATCCGCTCGAGGGCGGGCGCAGCTGGGTGCTGCGCAATGTCGACCTGGACATCGCCGAGGGCGAGTTCGTCAGCGTGATGGGTCCTTCCGGGGCGGGCAAGAGTTCGCTGCTGAACGTGCTCGGCCTGATGGATCATGATTGGCAGGGCAGCTATTCGCTCGACGGCGTCGTCGTCGACACGCTTAACGGCAAGCAGCGCCAGGACCTGCAGCGCGGCAAGATCGGCTTCATCTTCCAGCACTACCACCTGATCGACGACCTCAAGGTCTGGGAGAACCTCGATCTGCCGCTGCAGTACCGCGACGTGCCGGCGAAGGAACGTGCCGCGCGCGTCGCCGACCTGCTCGACCGTTTCCAGATCGTCGGCAAGAAGGACCTCTACCCGGGCCAGCTTTCCGGCGGCCAGCAGCAGCTGGTTGCCGTGGCGCGCGCGGTGATCACGCGACCGAAGGTGCTGCTGGCCGACGAGCCGACCGGCGCGCTGCATTCGGGACAGGCACGCATCATCATGGACCTGCTCGGTGAGCTGCATCGGGATGGCATGACCATCGTCCAGGTCACCCACAACGAGACGTATGCGAAGGAAGCGCAGCGCATCGTGCGGCTGCGCGATGGCTGGGTGGAAAAGCCGTGACCGCCGGCCTTGCGCCAGCCCTGCGCGCAACGCAGGATGGACGGACGGGCAGGGCGCACGATCACGGACATCCCGATGGCAGCAGCTGACAAACCGCATATCCTCATCGCCGACGACCAGCGTGACGTGCGCGAGGCACTGCGCCTGCTGCTCAAGAGCGAAGGCTGGTCGTGCACGGCAGTCGAAGGTCCGGCCGACGCACTGGCGGCGGTGCGCGGACAGCATTTCGATGTCGCCCTGGTCGATCTGAACTACACGCGCGATACGACATCGGGGGCCGAAGGCCTCGAACTGCTGCGCGAGCTGAAGAAACTCGACGAGGAGCTGCCGGTCGTGGTCATGACCGCCTGGGGTAGCATCCACGTTGCGGTCGAGGCGATGCGCCACGGCGCCGGCGACTTCCTCGAGAAGCCCTGGGACAACCAGCGACTGATGAGCGTGCTCGGCAACCAGCGCGCGCTAGGCCGGGCACGCCGCCGCGGCCAGCGCCTGCAGGCCGAAAACGTGCTGTTGCGCGGACCGGCGGCCGAAGGATTCATCGCCGAGGCGCCGTCGATGCGCCGCGTGCTCGAGACGCTGGCGCGCGTTGCGCCATCGGATGCGAATGTGTTGATCCTCGGCGAGAACGGCACCGGCAAGGGCGTCATCGCCCGCCTGCTGCACGATGCCTCGAAGCGTGCCGAGGCGAGTTTCGTCAAGGTCAACATGGGCGGCATTCCGGAGACCGTTTTCGAAGCGGAGATGTTCGGCCACGTGCGCGGCGCCTTCACCGATGCCAAGAGCGATCGCATCGGCCGCTTCGAGCTGGCCGACGGCGGCAGCCTGTTCCTCGACGAGATCGCGAACATCCCGGTGGCCCAGCAACCCAAGCTGCTGCGCGTGCTCGAGGATGGCGAACTCGAGCGCGTCGGTTCCTCGCGCACGCTCAAGGTCGACGTACGCCTGATCTCGGCGACGAATGCCGATCTCGCCACTGCAGTAGCCGAAGGGCAGTTTCGCAAGGACCTGCTGTTTCGCCTCAACACCGTCGAACTGCACCTGCCGCCGCTGCGCGAACGGGGCGAGGACATCCCGCTGCTCGCCGAGTCGTTCCTGGCGCGATTCGGCAAGCGCTACCAGCGCGACGGACTGCGCTTCGCGCCGTCCGCACTGGGCGCCTTGTCGGCCTATGCCTGGCCGGGCAACGTGCGTGAGCTCTCGCATGCGATCGAACGCGCGGTACTGATGACGGCGGGCGACCTGATCGACGCTGGCGCGCTGAACCTCAATGCCGCCGCGGTCGGCGTCGGCGCGGGCGCCCACGCCATGCCGGCCAGTCCGCAGATGACCGTCGAGCAGGCCGAGGAGCGGCTGGTCCGCCAGGCGCTGGAGCAGACCGGCGGCAACATCCAGCGCGCCGCCGCCAAGCTCGGCCTCAGTCGACCGGCCCTCTACCGGCGCATGGAAAAATACGGCATCGACTGAGCCGGAACCTCCCCGTGATAGGTTGCTCCGCGCTTTTGCGTACTCACAGGGATGAGTTCCGCAAACAGCAGTGCACAAGAGCGCTTGCCGCCGGCCCGGCCCGAGCGCATCACCCGGTACCGGATAGGCAGCCTGCACATCGACCTCGCGGCACGCACGCTGACCCGCGATGGCGAAACGCTGGGCGTGCAGCCGAAGGCATTCGACCTCGTCGCCTACCTGCTGACCCATCGCGAACGTGCAGTGGGCCGTGACGAACTGATTTCCGGAGTCTGGGGCAAGGTCGACATCTCGGATGCGGCGCTGGCCCAGGCCGTGCGCGTGGCGCGCAAGGCGCTCGGCGACAGCGGCAACCGCCAGGAGATGATCCGCACGCTGTTCGGATTCGGCTACCAATGGGTGGCGGCTGTCGGCGAGCCTGCCAATGAAACGGACGCAGCACGGGCCGCCGACGTTGCGCCCGTGCCACTGCCAGTCCCAGCCCACGCTCCGTCACGCCCGAATGCATTCTCCTTTCTGCGCAATCGTCGCCTGCGCGTAGTCCTGCTGGTCCTGCTGTTCGCCCTGGCCACCTGTGGCGGCTTTGCCGTGGCCAGCGTGCTGAGCATGATCGTCGGCAACCTGGGCGGCACCTGACCCATCCCGTCGTCGCAAGGCCGGGTCCGGCGCAGGGGCGGTCCGGGTTCGGCTACGCATACCGCTTCTTCACCACGCCATGGAGCGTTGCTCATGCAGCGCTCATCGCTTGCTCATGTCGCTCGCAAGCTGCTGATGCCCTGATCGCGCCAGTGTCGCGCCGTGCGGCGAGCATCGGCGGTTCATCCGCCCCGGACTGCAATCCGTGGATGCGGCCAACAGGCTTGTGGAGTAGACGTATGAGTTCATTGAAGATTTCAGCGCGCGCGCTGTGCGCGATGGTCGCCCTGGTATCGGTGCCGGCAGGCGCCGTGGACGGGCAGCTCGATCCGGCTTTCGCTGCCGCCGGCGCCGCCTTCGTGTCAGCCGATGGCGTGACCGGGCACCAGCTTCGCGCACGCAGCGTCGTCACGCGCCCTGATGGCCGCATCGTGATCGGCGGATCGCGCAATTTCCTGCGCGAGGGCAATCCGGATCCCGAGAAGCGTCCGCTGCTCGCGCGCCTGAACGCCGACGGCAGCCCCGATGCGGGATTCGGCGTCGATGCCGGCAATCCGGGCGTGGTCGTGTTCGATGCCTTCTTCGCCGGCAGGCAGGAACAGGAGATCGAATCGATCATCAACCTTGCCGATGGCTCGGTAATAGCGGTGGGCACGGCGACGGCGTTCGGGCCGACGGTCGGATTCGTCATCAAGGTCGATGCGGCGGGCGAACTCGATGGCGGCTTCGGCAATCGTGGCGTCGTTGAACTCCCGAACACCTACCTGCACGCGGCGGCGCTGGACGGAAGCGGGCGGCTCGTGGCGGTCGGCGAACGCGTCGGCGGCGAACCGTTCTACCACGGCGTCGTCGTGCGCCTGCTCGCCGACGGCCGCCTCGACGACAGCTTTGGTTCGGCCGGCGAAGCCGCCCTGTTCGAGCCGGGCGTCGAGCAACTGGGCTACCTGGCCACGCTGGCCATCGATGCCAGCGACCGCATCCTCGTCGGTGGCCAGTACCAGGTGCCGCAATCGGGGATGATCGACAACTACGACCTGTCGATCGCGCGCTTCACGACCGACGGGCAGCTCGACGCCACGTTCGCCGACGGCGGCTGGCGCCATTTCAACGTGGACACCGCCTCGGACTTCGATGGCGTCGACCGCCTGCTGGTCCTGGCCGACGGCCGCGTCCGCTTCGCCGGGCACTACCGCCAGTTCGACCAGGGCGGCATCGACCGCGGCGTCAACATCGTCCTCGGCGGCCTCGACAGCGACGGCGCCACCGATCCCGCGTTCGGAGACGCCGCCGGCTACACGCTGACCGGGATCCTGCCGCTCGCCTTCAACCGCTACCCGACCGCGCTGTTGGCCGACGACCAGGGACGCCTGTTGGTGTCGGTCGAGTACGCGATCTCCGGCAAGTCGAACTTCATCACCCTGCGCGCGTCGGCGGACGGCATCCTCGATCCCGCCTACGGCAGCGGCGGCCTTTCGGAGATCGACCTCGCCCCGCAGGGGATCTACAGCCAGAGCCTGGCCATGACGATGCACGAGGGTCGTCCGCTGGTCGCGGGCGCCGCCCATCGCAGCACCAGCACGCCCCTGGTCGACATCGCCGTGGCGCGCCTGCAGAAGGACACGATCTTCGCCTCCGGCTACGAATAAGCCCGGCGGCATCGCCGATCCGCCCCGGCCCGGCACGCGCAGTCGATGACTGCCCGGGCCGGGCCTGCGGATGTCCCCGGCAGCGGAAAATCTGTCGGCGCGCCGAATCCACTATGCTGGTGGCGTGCGCTGGGGCACAGGCCATCCGACCGTTCGCCGATGCCGACCGTTTCATCCTCCATTCGACACAGCCCGCGACGCTTCAACCACGAATCGCGCCTGCTCGTCGGCGCCCTCGTGGTCGCGACGCCAGCCGTCCTCGCATTCGTCTTCGTCCTGTTTAGCGCCGAGGGCGGCCTTGGCGGAAAGTTCATGGCCCTCGGATTCGTCGTGCTGGCCACGCTGATGCTGGCGGCGAACCTGCGCCAGCGCGCGATCTATCCGCTGCGCACGATGGCCAACCTGCTCGAAGCCCTGCGCGAGGGCGACTACAGCCTGCGCGGATCGAATTCGCGACGCGACGACGCCATCGGCGAAGTCATCATCGAGATCAACACGCTGGCCCAGACCCTGCGCGAGCAGCGCCTCGCGGTCGAGGAAAAGAGCGCCCTGCTGGCCAAGGTGATCGCGGCGCTCGACATCGCCGTGCTCGCCTTCGACGCGCAGGGATTCCTCAAGCTGGCCAACCCGGCGGCGGAACGCCTGCTCGGCGCCGCATTCGCGCAGCTCAACGGACGCTCCGCGCAGGCGCTCGGGCTCGGCGACTGGCTGCTGCTGGCCGAGCCGAAGATCAGCGAGCGCACGTTCCCCGGCGGCAGCGGCCGTTGGGAAGTGCGTCGTGCCAGCTTCCGCGAGGATGGCCGCCCGCACGACCTGCTCGTCATCACCGACCTCAGCCGTACCCTGCGCGAAGAGGAACGCCTTGCCTGGCAGCGCCTGCTGCGCGTGCTCGGGCATGAGCTCAACAATTCGCTCGCGCCGATCCGCTCGATGGCGGCGACCCTGGCCAAGCTGCTCGCCGCCGAGCCGCTGGCCGAGGACTGGCGCGAGGATGCGGGCAGTGCGCTCGGCGTGATCGGCGACCGCGCCGAAGCGCTGGCGCGGTTCATGGCGCGCTACACCGCATTCGCCCGCTTGCCGCCGCCGAAGCCGCGCACGTTCGCCTTCGCCGAACTGGCGCGCCGCGTGGCGCATCTTGAACAACGCCTGCCGGTCCGGGTCGAGGCGGGACCCGAAGTGGAGCTGCGCGCCGATCCCGACCAGATCGAACAGGCGCTGATCAACCTGCTCAAGAACGCGGTCGATGCAAGCCTGGCCGAGGCTGGCGAGGTGCGCCTGCGCTGGAGCCGAGAAGCGGAAAGCCTGTCGGTGGAAATCATCGACTCCGGCGGCGGCCTGCCGCCCAGCGAAAACCTGTTCGTGCCGTTCTTCACGACCAAGCCGGGTGGCTCGGGCATCGGCCTTGTCCTCGCGCGGCAGATCGTCGAGGCGCACGATGGCTCGCTGACCCTCGACAACCGCGAGGGTGCGCGCGGCTGCGTGGCCCGCGTGCGGCTGCCGCTCTGATGCACGGCCCGGCGCCCGGGGCTCGCGCATGATTGCCCCGTCGGGCACCGACGCCGCGCGCACGGACGGTGAGCGCGCGGGCAAGACCGGCCGGGGCTATGGACCCGTCCTGCTCGGGCTGTTCCTCGTCGTCTTCGTCGCACTCGGCATCGATCCGGAGACGCGCTCGGACTGGCTGCTCGAAAACGCCATCGTCGTGCTCGCCGTGGCCTGGCTGGTCTGGTCCTGGTGGCACCTTCGCCTGAGCAATCTTTCCTATGTCCTGCTGTTCGCGTTCGGCGTGCTGCACGAGATCGGCGCGCACTACCAGTATTCCAACGTGCCCTACGACGCGTGGTTCGCGGCGGTCAGCAACGGCCATTCGCTGGACGCCATCTTCGGCTTCGAGCGCAACCAGTACGATCGCCTGATCCATTTCCTCTACGGATTGCTGATCACGCCGGTCGCAGCCGAGCTGATGACCGCGCGCATCCGCCTGCGTGGGGCCTGGCTGTTCCTGTTGCCGGTGACCTTCATGATGTCGCACGCGCTGATCTACGAACTGGTCGAGTGGGCGGCGGCCAGCGTGTTCGCGGGCGATCTCGGCCAGGCCTACCTCGGCACGCAGGGCGATGTCTGGGACGCGCAGAAGGACATGTGGCTGGCGACGCTGGGTTCGCTGATCGCGCAGCCGCTGTGGATGTGGCGACGCGCGCGGCGCGCACGCGGCGATCGCGACTAGGCCCGCGCCGTTCGCCGGCCACCGGTGACGATCGGCAGGCTTGATGCATCCGGCCGGCTCGCGTATCACTGGGGGTCCACCGCACGGAGCCTGACGATGCGATTCGCCTGCATGGTGTGCCTGCTGTCGATTTCGGTCCCCCTTTGCGCCGCGGACCGCCGCGCGATCACGCACGAGGATCTCTGGCTGATGCCGCGGGTCGGCGCGCCGGCGACCAGTCCGGATGGCCGCTACGTGGCGTTTCCGCTGGTCGAGCCGTCCTACAACAAGGACGAACAGGTCGGCGACCTCTGGCTCGTTCCCGGCGATGGCCGCGAAGCCGCGCGTCGCATCACTTCGGGCAAGGGCGGCGAAACCGATCCGGACTGGAGCCCGGACAGCCGCCGCCTGGCCTTCGTCGCCAAGCGCGGCGACGACAAGGAGAGCCAGGTCTACGTGCTCGACCTCGCCCGCGGCGGCGAAGCGCAGCGCGCGACGCGGATCTCCACCGGCGCGGCGGCGCCGCAATTCTCGCCGGACGGCACCCGGCTGCTTTACGCCAGCATGGTCGCGCCGGAAAGCCGCAACGATGCCGACAGCCAGCGCCTCGCCAAACTGGAAAAGGAGCGCAAGTTCAAGGCGCGCACCTACACCTCCTATCCCGTGCGCGACTGGGACAAGTGGATCGACGGCAAGCAGCGCCACCTGTTCGTGCAGCGGATCGGCGACCAGGATGGCGTCGACCTGCTGGCCGGCAGCAAGCTGATCGCGTTGCCGGGATTCGAGCTCGTTGAAAATTCGGCACGCTGGGCGCCGGACGGCAAATCCGTCGTCTTCGTGGCAAGCCGCAACCGCGATCGCGCGGCCTGGTCGTTCACCCACGCCGACCTCTGGCAGGTGCCGGTGCAGGGCGGCGAACCGCGCCGCCTGACCGGAGCCGAAAGTCTCGACGCCGCCGATTCCTGGGACAAGCCGCGCTTCAGCCGCGACGGCCGCAGCCTGTTCGCCCTGCTCACGCCGCGCACCAACAACGTCTACAACGCCAACCGCATCGGCGTGTTCGAGTGGCCGTCGATGCGCGAGCGCGGCCGCATCGAACTGCCGGAAGGCCGCCAGATCGCCGATTTCGCGATCGCGCCGGACGGGCGCAGCGTGCACGTGCTCGGCGAGGATGCCGGGCAGATCAAGCATTACCTCGCGGCCGCCAGCGGCGGCGTGGCCCGCCTCGTCGGCGCCCCCGAACACGGCATCTACTCCAATCTGAGCATCGGCGGCACGCGTTCGCCGCTGCTCGTCGCCGCCTACCAGAGCGCGACCGAGCCGCCCGAGATCGTCGTGCTCGATGCGGACGGGCGCGGATACCGGCCACTGACCGCATTCTCGCGCAGTCGCGTCGCCAGCCTCGACCTGCCGCAGACCGAAAGCTTCTGGTTCACCAACACGCGCGGCCAGCGCATCCACAACATGATCGTGCGCCCGCCGGATTCGATGCACGCAGGAAATATCCGCTGCTCGTGCTCATGCATGGCGGGCCCTACTCGCAGTTCCACGACGCCTGGGTGCTGCGCTGGAACTACCACCTGCTCACCGCGCAGGGCTACGTATTGTTGCTGACCAACTTCGTCGGTTCGACCAGCGCCGGCGAAGACTTCGCCCAGGCGATCCAGGGCGATCCGCTGAAGGGGCCGGCCGACGACGTCAA
Organism: Dokdonella sp.; assembly: GCA_036734345.1. GTDB lineage: Bacteria > Pseudomonadota > Gammaproteobacteria > Xanthomonadales > Rhodanobacteraceae > Dokdonella. The sequence continues at coordinate 33,467 of DAIMYT010000003.1, forward strand.
CCAGGCCGCCGACGAAGCCATCCGCCGTTATGCATTCATCGATGGCGAACGCCAGTGTGCGGCAGGCGCGAGTTATGGCGGACATCTGGCCAACTGGCTGCAGGCCACCACGACGCGTTACCGCTGCCTGATCAGCCATGCCGGCCTGGTCAATCTCGAAACGCAGTGGGGCACCAGCGACATTTCCTACGATCGCGAAGTCGCGATGGGCGGGCCGGTCTGGGAACAAGGCGAAGTCTGGCGCGAGCAGAATCCGATCCGGCTGGCGGCCAACTTCAGGACACCGGTCCTCGTGACCTTCGGCGAAAAGGATTTCCGCGTGCCGGTCAACAACGGGCTCGAATACTGGACGGCGCTGCAACGCCAGCGCGTCGAAAGCCGGCTGATCGTTTTCCCCGAGGAAAACCACTGGGTTCTGAGTGGCGAGAACAGCCGCTACTTCTACAAGGAAGTCGCCGACTGGCTGGCGCGCTACCTTGGGGCCGAAGGCTGAGGCGAAGCAGACGCCTGGCAAGCCGGTGGAAACCACGCAGATCCAATAAGAAAAGCCCCGCTGGGCGGGGCTTTTCGATGGAGCGGTGCCGCTGCTTACTTGTCCTTGAGGCCCGAGGCGTCCACTTCGACGACGCCCTTGATGCCCTTGGCCACGGCAATGGCCTTCTTCACCGCGGTCTCGGAACCGAGCACGCCGATCAGGGTGACCACGCCATTCGTCGTGTTGACCGAAATTTCCGTGCTCTTGATGCCTTCCGTGGTGGCGAGATCCGCCTTCACCTTGGTGGTGATCCAGGTATCGGTCACCGGCTGCTCGGAATCCATGTCCGCGGCGTTTTCCGCCGGCTTGTGGTGATCGGCCAATGCGATGGCGGGGGCGCCGACGACAAAAGCCAAACCAAGTACGACACGATTGAACACGAGGGCTGCATTTTTCATGGTTATCTCCTGTGGGGATTCAGTCTCCGCAGTGCGGAGCGAGTACCGGCGCGGCGTTCGCAAGCGAACAAGGCGGGCCAGCCAACTCGCGACCAAGTCTCCACAGGTGAGAACGTATCGCCCCTGAACAACGGGGTCTTGACGCGGTTCCCGTAGGGCAAGCATTCAGGCTCGCGGCGATGCGTGCAACACACATCGCTCCACAAGCCGCACTCGCAGGTTGGGGTGAGCACAAGCGAACCCCAACAATCCGCTGGCGCGGGCGCAGGCGCGACGACCTGCTCTGGCATTCGTCCTTCCGGTTCACCTGAAGCACCTCGATGCCGTATCGTTGCCGCTCCCCTGCATCCAGGAACTTTCGCCATGACGATCATGCTGCGCCTTTCCCTTGCGCTGGCCATGGCCTTCGCCGGCCACGCCCTGCCGGCTGCCGAACTGCTGGTCGACAACATCAATGGCTACACCCTCGACAGCGCCGGCAAGCTGCAACGCTTCGAGGCCCTGCTTGTCGACAAGGGCAGGGTGGTCGCCACCGGCAGCCACGCCGACATGGCAAAGCGCGCCGACGGCGCGAATGTAGTCGATGGCAAGGGCCGCACGCTGCTGCCCGGCCTGATCGACGCGCATGGCCACGTGATGGGCCTCGGCGCAATGACGATGCAGGCGGACCTGACTGCAACGACTTCGCTCGATGCCGCGCTGGCCAGGGTCAAGGCCTTTGCCGCCGCCAACCCGGAAGATCCCTGGGTCATCGGCCGCGGCTGGAACCAGGTCACCTGGAAACTCGGCCGCTTCCCGACCGCGAAGGAACTCGATGCCGTCGTGGCGGATCGCCCCGCCTTGCTCAGCCGCATCGACGGCCACGCCGCCTGGGCCAACAGCGCTGCGCTGAAACTGGCCGGCATCGACAAGGATACGAAGGACCCCAACGGCGGG
>DAIMYT010000003.1:35345-42297 GCA_036734345.1 Dokdonella sp.
CCGAAGGCAATCCCAGCGGCGTGCTCGTCGACGGCGCCATCGAACTGGTTGCCGCGAAGGTTCCCCCGCCGACCGCAGCGCAACGCAGCCGGGCGCTGACGGAAGCGCTCAGGCAGATGGCCAGCCTCGGCCTGACCGGCGTGGCCGACGCCGGCATCGACCAGTCCACCTACGCGCTGTACAAGCAGTTCGCCGACAAGGGCAAACTGACCACGCGCATCTACGCGATGATCGGCGGAACCGGCGAAGACTTCGACGCCATCAGCAAGGATGGCCCGCTGCTCGGCTACGGCCACGATTTCCTCAGCGTGCGCAGCGTCAAGCTGTATGCCGACGGCGCACTCGGCAGCCGTGGCGCAGCCCTGCTGGCGCCGTACTCGGACGACGCGAAGAACACCGGCCTGCTCTTCAACACGCCGGCCGAACTGACCGCGATGATCGCCAAGGCGCTGGGCAAGGGCTACCAGGTGTGCGTGCACGCCATCGGCGACAAGGCCAACCGCGAGGTCCTCGACAGCTTCGCCGCCGCCTACAAGGAGGTTGGCGGCAAGCAACTGCGCAACCGCATCGAACACGCCCAGGTGGTCGCACTGGCCGACATCCCGCGCTTCGTCGACCTCGACCTGATCGCCTCGATGCAGCCGACCCATCCCACATCCGACATGAACATGGCCGAGGATCGCGTGGGGCCGGAACGCATCAAGGGCGCCTACGCCTGGCAGCGCTTCCTCAAGCAGGGCACGCGCATCGCCGGCGGCTCGGATTTCCCGGTCGAATCGGCCAACCCGTTCTTCGGCCTGCACGCCGCCGTCACCCGCCAGGACCACGACGGCCATCCGCCGGGCGGCTGGTATCCCGACCAGGCCATGACGGCCGCCCAGGCAATGCGCGCCTTCACCCTCGATGCGGCCTATGCATCGCACCAGGAAAAGACCCTGGGCACCCTCGAACCCGGCAAGTGGGCCGACTTCATCCTCGTCGACCAGGACATCTTCACGATCGACCCGAAAGCGATCTGGTCGACCCGCGTGCTCGGAACATGGGTGGGCGGAACGAACGTGTACGAGCAAGCAGACCAGAGCCGGCCCGCAAGACCGGAAAAGGCAGGCCAGCAAACGCCCCAGGAATAGGTTGCCGGATTAGACCCCTGTTTTTCCGTAAGGTGCTGAATGAAATAAGTATGTTTCTCGCAACTATTGCGTTCTACCCGGATTGGGCCGCAAGATTGGATTGAGCTTTGCACTCAATAAGTGGTTGCGTATCAGCAAAGGGGATCATCGTGGCGGAAAAGTCGAAGAGCAATTGGTACTGGCCAACACTTGAAACCCCTGCTGATGCCATCAAGGCTTCCAATGGGGCATTTTGGGGAGCGATATTTGTCGCGTCCGTCACCGCCGTTTTCGCGACCATTGCGCTCTATACAAAGGTCAGTATCGCCACAATTGACGCCTCTGCCTACATCGATGCCGGGTTGTTCGTAGTCATCGCTTGGCGTATTCGCCGTCGCTCAAGAGCATTCGCCGTTGTAGGCCTCGTTCTCTTCATCATCGAAAAGGTCTTGCTATTTATTTCTGCTCCGCAGGCGTCCACATCCGGCATCTTCATGTCAGTGTTAATACTCCTCTTATTCATTAATGGCGTGCGCGGCAACTTCGCGCTCCATCGCCTAGCGAAACAGAAGCAGTCGGCCATGGTGGCTGAGGCATAATTACTCACTCGATTCGACGTGCTAACGCGCGCGGCGCAAATTCGGCGTTGTACCCCAAAGGGAGTTTCTCGCATGTTGAGTCTGGAGAGTCCTAGATGGGGAGAGATGAGCCACGCGTACGGTCCCGCGTCAGATATTCCAGCGCTCCTCCGGCAGCTTGCCCAGCGACCCGATGCCTTTGGCGAGTCGGAACCTTGGTACACGCTTTGGAGCTCCTTGGCGCATCAAGGCGATTTCTACTCGGCCTCTCTCGCCTCGGTGCCTCATGTTGTGAACATCCTCGCAGCTCATCCAGGCTCGGCGACAGCTACATACTTTCAGTTTCCTGCTTGGATCGAAATCTGTAGGCAGGTCAGTTCCCGCGTGAGGAAATTGATATTCTGCGCCCTGCAGGCACAAGCCGTTGTCCCCCGCTTGGCTCACACGTTTGGCATTAGCCTATGGAGCAACCGATGAAGCATTTTTGCGCACTTTTCTTCCTGTGTTTGACTGGTTGCGCAACAATGCAGTGGGGGGAATTTGATGGGCAGCGCAGCAGAACGTCCGACCCAGATGTCTATGACGTCTTGGTTGTTGCAGCAGATGGTCTAGCCAATTTTGACAAAAGAAAACAGCAGAGGCTCAAACCTGGCTTTCACCTTCTCGTAGTGGCCTCTGCAAAGAAAGGCAACAATGGCGAGGTCGCGAGCATCTCTTTCCCAATCAACGTCAAGCCTTGCACCCGCTACAGTTTTGTGGCGAAACACCGCTCACGCCTGGACATTTACAACTGGGACCTCGTTCCTGTCGGGGAAACAACAATGGCAGGATGCGAAGCGCCTCAAAAATGACGTTGGCGCGAAAATGGCCTAGCTGGCCAATCAAGCCGACGTGCTAACGCACGCGGCTCATTTCCGGTGTTAGCCCTCAGAACAAATGCACGCGCTAGATCACAAGATTCCTCCGCCAGTTGTCGCACTTGCGTGTGCAGGCTTGGCGTGGGCGATTGCGCTCCATGCACCAGGATTCGCACTTCAGATTCCAGGCAGAATCCTGCTGGCCACGCTCTTTGTGTTGACTGGCTTTGGCATGGATCTCACTGGCCTGCTTGTATTTCGGAAGGCCAAGACCACACTCAATCCGCTCGCGCCGGACAGGTCAACTTCAATTGTTCAGACCGGCCCATATGCATTGACTCGCAACCCTATGTACTTGGGTATGGCGCTCGTGTTGACTGGGCTCTGCACCTACCTCGCCAACCCAATATCGCTCTTGGCTGTTGCCCTCTTCGTTGCCTACATCACTCGCTTTCAGATTATTCCTGAGGAACGGCTTCTCTTCGCCAAGTTCGGTGACCCTTACGGCGAGTACAAAAGATCTGTCAGACGCTGGCTTTGAGGGCAAACTATTCGTTCAAACCGGGACGATAGTTCCTATGCTTTCGTGTACACCCTGAACCAAGCTTCAGGCGTCCTCGTCATGGCCAAACCAGGCCCTCGAGTTCAACAGGTGCTGGCCAAGGCCGGCCTGGCCCAGAGCGTGAACCGGCCGCGCCGCATGACCGACAATGCGCACATGGAATCCTGGAACAAGTCGATGAAATCGGACATGTATCACCGCACACGCTTCACCAGCGATCAAGCCCTTCGCTACGCCACGTGCAGCCATGTCGATTTCTACAACAAACAGCGATTACACTCCGCCCTGGGCTACCGCTCACCCGTCGAGTTGGAAGCCCAGTGCACCTGACCAATGGGTGTCCATTTTTTCGTAGGAAGTCTCCGTGCTAACGCACGCGGCTCATTTCTGGTGTTAGGTTGCGTGCACACTATGTCGTACGTCGAAGTTCCAGAAATGCTCGAACTCATACCAATAGACATCCCCAATCTTCGCCGCCTCGCGGCCTCAGAGCCCGTTGACCTAGGCGGCATTGAGGTACTCGATGGCGCACTGCCACCTGCCCGGGTCGCAGCTCACGCACTTGCTCAGCTAGACGCTGGCACATCAGCTCATTGGTGTACTCCCTTCCTGATTGTTTCGCGCAGCGCCGTCCTTGGCAGCTGTAGATTCAGGAATGCTCCTGCGCGCGGCAGCGTGGAGATCGGGTACGAAGTGGCAGAGAGTCAGAGGGGCCAGGGCGTTGCAACCGCGGCCGTTAGGCAGCTGTTGCTGAAGGCAACTTCGAGCGGTCTCGTGCAGCAGGTCGTTGCGCACATCCTTCCCGGCAACGTGGCTTCATCCAGGGTTGTTTCGCGGTTAGGCTTCTCAGAGGGGGACTTGATCGTCGACCATGACGGAGAAACAGTAGCGCTCTGGTCTATCCAGGTCGCAACCTGACAATTCCGTAGAAGACTGCCCGTCAACTCCAGGTGATTAGTGGTTTTGCCCTGCGCTTTCGGGCTTCTGCGGGTCATCGGATTTTCCTCGTGCTGCGTGTTGCCGTTGTCATTGCGCTGCGGTGATGGAACGGTTGTCAGACTGCATTTCCGTAATCGGTCTTGTGGAGTGAAAGGCGACACACTAGTCTGCAGCCAAGGGGACACCCGGATCTGCGCATCTCCGGGTCGAACCCACTGAGAGCGACTGAACTCAAGCATCGGGACCACGCGCGTGACCGCACAGAGGAGGGGCCCCGTGCCGCGAATCAAGGCAATCGTCCTGTATTTCCTCATGGTGCTTGGCGCCGGGTTTGCGTTGGGTGTCGTCCGGGTTCCGTTTCTTGTTCCCCGGCTCGGGGAGCGCTATGCCGAACTTCTCGAGATGCCCATCATGCTGGTCGTCATCGTATTGTCCGCACGGTACGTGGTCAGGCGTTTCAGGCTCGCGCCCCATTTCGCCGTCCGGCTGCAAGTGGGATTCTCCGCACTGGCCCTGTCCGTCGCGGCCGAGCTGCTGCTCGCTGCGTTCCTGCAGAGTCAATCGCTGGGCCAATATATCGGCAGCCGGGATCCGGTATCCGGATCTGTCTACCTGCTGCTCCTGCTGGTATTCGCGCTGATGCCAGCGATTCTGGGCCGCATCGACATTCGGCGGTCACGTCCGCGGCATGGATAGTTCCGGATTGCGTATTTCCCGCGACTCCCACTCCCATCAACGCGTAGCATCCAACCGGGTAGAACCGGAATTGTTCCGATTCTGTTTCGCTTGACTCAGGCGTATGCGGTGCTGCCGCACCGTTCATGCATCCAGCTCCCCTATGTGGCTGCTGGCGTCGCGGTCGTGGTCATATCGTTGGCTTGGCGGAAACGGTCCTAACCAGGGCTCGTACCATCGGGCATTCATCGGCCTACAATCCCCCATGCCGAATCCGGATGGCGGCCCGGATCGATTCAGTGCCGCGCCATCGAACGATTCTTTCCCCACCATCAACCGAGCCGGGAGGTCCCATGAAACGAGTCACTGGCATTGGCGGCATCTTCTTCAAGGCAAAAGACGCACCGGCGTTGCAGGCCTGGTACAAGCGGCACCTCGGGATCGATGTGCAGGCCTGGGGTGGCACGGCGTTCACCTGGACCGACGCAGACGGCAAGCCGGTTGGCGGAACCACCGTCTGGTCGATCGGTTCGGCGCAGGGCGACCAGTTTGCACCGGGCACCGCGACATTCATGGTCAATTACCGGGTGGAGGATCTGCACGCCCTGGTCAAGGTCCTGCGTGAAGAAGGCTGCAACGTCCTCGACAAGATCGACGATTCCGAATACGGGAAGTTTGCCTGGGTTATCGATCCGGAAGGAAACAAGGTGGAACTGTGGCAACCGCCTGCCGGCCAATGACCGGCGAAAAGAGGACTTTGCCAGGCGACAAACTGCCGGCCGGGAGAATCGACTGAACCGTTTGCAGTGGCGGCGTTCGCAGGTCGGGCAATCCCCACTGCCAGGGAGAATTCCATGAAGAAGCTGTTGATAGCCATTGCGCTCCTGTTTGCGCCATTTGTTTCCCCGCTCGCCCAGACTGGGGGCGACGCCCTGTTCGGCGAAGCGCGCAAGGTCGCCACGATATTGCCGCCCAGGCTGCTGGCCGCCTTGCAGGAGGAAATCAGCAGATCCGGCCCGGAAGGGGCGATTCCCGTCTGCAAGGACATGGCGCCGAAGATGGCCGGCGAGATCTCGAAGGAGACGGGCTGGAAAATCAGGCGTGTCAGTCTCAAGGCCCGCAATGACGCACGTGCGATCCCCGACGCATGGGAAAAGGCGGCGCTCGAGGATTTCGACATGCGCGCGGCGGCAGGCGAGCCGGTCGCAAACCTGGAGAAGGGCGAAACGGTCGGCAACGAGTATCGCTTCGTCAAGGCGCTGCCGGTGCAACCCCTCTGCCTGGCTTGCCACGGTGCCGTCGAACAGATGAGTCCCGCCGTCAAGACCGCTCTCGCCCGGCACTATCCCGATGACCGCGCCACCGGATACTCCCTGGGCCAGATTCGTGGTGCGATCAGCGTGCGCAAGCCGTTTTGAATGATGTTTCGATGGCGCGAGGCGGATGCTCTCATGTGATGGCAAGCCAGGCCGCATCCCGTTACGCCGATCCGGAAGCTCGGGACTGGCGCTGGGCAACGTGAAAAACGGGACGGAGGAATTTTCAGTCTGGATCGCGTCAATCGGTTACGAAACGTACCGGAAGATTCCCTGGTTCCCTTTTCCGCCCCTGGATCCGGTATGACTTTGCTGGACGCGCACATGATCGTCGAGTTGATTTTTGATCTCGCCAAGCTCGTGCTCATCATCGTCTGCGTACGGTGGGGAATCCGAACCTATGTGCAGCTTCAGCAGCCGACCTGGTCCGCGCCGCTTGCCCGGCGTCGCCTGACGGTCCTGCTGCTTCTCGTGCTCGGCCTGATAGCGGTCAAGATGATCGAGGACGTGGTCAATGAAGAGTCGGGAATCATTGACAAGGCAATCCTGCTGTCCGTCCACAAGCATGTTCCACAGCAATTGACCGGATTCTTCGAAATGGTCACGTTCACCGGGTCTTTTTCGTTCCTGCTGGTGCTCACCGTCGTGGGCTCGATCGCGTTCCTTCTCGCCAGGTGCCGTTTCGATGCCCTCTTGCTGTCGGGGTCCGTGGTTGGCGCGGCCATTGTGGTCTACGTGGTCAAGCTTGCAGTCCATCGCGTGCGCCCGACGCTGTGGATGACGGAATCGTACTGGGGCTCCAGCTTTCCCAGCGGGCACACCCTGGTCGTCGCCGCGTTTGCCACGGCCATCGCCCTCAGCGCGACCCGGGCCTGGCCCGCCCGGCGCACGCTCGCCGTTGCGCTGGCGGTTACCT
>DAIMYT010000003.1:42307-55380 GCA_036734345.1 Dokdonella sp.
GTCCCGTCTGGTTCTTGGCGTGCATTGGCCCACCGACGTCTTGGCAGCCGCCTGCATCGGCGCGACCCTGCCTTTGGTGCTGAGCGTAGCGCGTGACTTGCGCAACGCCTGACCCTTGCATAGAGGGGGCGCCCGGTTGGCTGCGCTCTTGGTCACCCCGCGTGGCAACCTTTGGCATTCACGCTGAAGCTCTGCCGCGCTCTGACCCTCTGTCCCAATAAAGGGGTCAGAGACCGTTCTGCAGATTGCCGATGTCGACCTGGCGCTGATGCTCAACCGCCTGTTGCTGCATGGGGACCCCGTGCCGGACCGGCTCGCCACGTATGCGAGATTCCAGTGGGGCAGGCCGAGCGTGCAGCGCTGGGTCGGCCAGCAACGGCCTCCGGTGTGAGCGAGGACAAGGTGATGCGGAAAAGCGGACGGAGCAGCAACCGTCTGAATCGCGCCGGTTTTCCCTGAAAGTCGCCGGGACATTCCTGCGCTCCTTTTGTCACCCCGAGCGCAGGGGGCTTAAGGCAACGCTGATCAAGTGGCACAACCGTCATGGCATTCAGAAGGTTCGCCAGTCGTGCCGCGTGGCGAAGTGAAGGCTGGTTGCCTTGACCAGCTGCGCGGTGCGGCTGGCGGACCTTCTGGATGCCACCTGTTTCAATAAATACAATCGGTTAGGCGATACCTGTCTGCGCGCATCTCTTTGTTGCGCTGCCTTGAAGGACGGCCAGTCCATCTGCGCCAGCGCGCCGCGATCTGCACGCAGACAGGTGTCGTGACGATTGCGCCACTTGATCAGCGTTGCCTTAACATGGCCGCACGGCGCGGACTCATCCGGCGCGGGCCTTCACCAGGCGCCGCGTCCATTGCGAAGGAGACGACCATGAAACTCGGAGCATTCTCGATCAGCCTGGCGGTCAAGGACATCGAGGCGTCCAGGGCCTTCTACGAAAAACTCGGATTCGAGAAATTTGGGGGCAACGCCGCGCAGAACTGGTTGATCCTGAAGAACGGCGACCACATCATCGGCCTGTTCCAGGGCATGTTCGAGAAGAACATCCTGACTTTCAATCCGGGTTGGGACCAGGATGCAAAGCCGGTCGACGGATTCACCGACGTGCGCGAACTGCAGCGCCGCCTCAAGGCCAGCGGCGTGGCGTTGACCAGCGAGGCCGACGAATCGACGACCGGCCCGGCCAGTTTCACCATGCTCGATCCCGACGGGAATCCGATTCTCGTTGACCAGCACGTATAGCGAACCGGAGAGCCAAGGATGATGACCGACAGCAAGCGCAGGCACCCGGAATGAATGCCCGGGCCATCGAATACCGCAAAGATGCCAAGGTCGATCTCGACCAGTTCATCGGCCTGTACCGGGAATCGACGCTGGCAGAGCGCCGGCCGGCCGACGACCGCGAGGTCATGCGGCAGATGATGGAGAACGCCAGCCTGACGATCACGGCGTGGGACGGCGATGCCCTCGTGGGTATTTCGCGAACGCTGAGCGATTTCTGCTATGTCGCCTACCTGTCCGATCTGGCCGTGGCGAAGTCCCACCAGCACCAGGGCATCGGCAAGCGCCTCATCATGGAAACGCAGGCGGCTTTGGGCCCGCGCTGCATGCTCGTGCTGCTGTCGGCGCCGGCGGCCAACGAGTTTTATCCGAAGCTCGGCTTCAGCCACAATCCGCGGGCCTGGGTGCTGGGCGCCGGAGAGTGCGTGCGTTGATCCGGCATCGCCGTTGCAGGTTGCAGACGAGATGATTTCGACAGACCGTATTTCCGACACCGCCCATGCCGAACACTACCGCTGGGGTGATGCCTGCGATGGCTGGCACCTGCTCAAGCAGGCGGACCTGAGCGTCATCCAGGAACGCGTTCCGCCGGGCGCCGGCGAGGTTCGGCATTTCCACGCTCGCGCGCGCCAGTTCTTCTTCATCCTTTCGGGCACGGCGACCCTGGAGTTCGACGACGGCCCGGTCGATTTCGCGGCCGGCCAGGGTGTCCACGTCGAGCCCGGCGTGGCGCATCGTTTCGCCAATCGCTCCGACGCCGAAGTCGTGTTCCTGGTCATTTCCACCCCGTCGACGGCGGGCGACCGCATCAACGCGGTCCTGCCGGCCTGATCCCGGGAATGCCTGGAGGAAACATGCCTGAGGAGAATGGAAGACACGTCCTGCAAGGTCGCTGCCATTGCAAAGGCATCGGCATCGAGTTCACCACCGCGAAGGATCCCGCCTCGTTCCATCCGCGCGCCTGCGATTGTTCGTTCTGTTGCAAGCATGGCGCGGCCTGGCTTTCGGATCCCGATGGCCGGCTTGTTTTCACCGAACACCGCGCCGACGTTTTCCACGAATACCGCCAGGGATCGGAATCGGCCCGGTTCCTGTTGTGCGGTCGCTGTGGCGTCTGCGTGGGAGTCGTCTACGAGGAAGGTTCGCAGCACTTCGCCGCGGTCAACGCGCGCTGCCTGGATGATCGCGCGGAGTTCGGCGACAGCGTCGCCGTCTCGCCACAGACCCTGGGCGCCGACGAAAAGATCGCTCGCTGGAAATCGGTCTGGGTGGCGGATGTCGCGTTGCGGCGCGTCCGCGGCTGAGCGCGCCGCTCGCTATTCGCGGCGCTTGCGGCGCACGTAGAGCTGCTTGCGCACGCGGGCGACGACTTCGCCCGATGCCGTCGCCACCTCGGTTTCGCACCAGCGCAGGGCCTTCTCGCCATTCGCGGTGGCCGCGCGCAGCTCGTCGAGGAAGGCCTCTTCGATGCGGAATCCAGCGAACACATCGCCGCGTCCAGGCGCGACGAACTCGATCTCGGCGGCCTTGTCCCAGACGATGTAGTCGCGGCCGAGGCATTGCATGGTCAGGATCATCCAGAACGGATCGGTCATCGCGAACAGGCTGCCGCCGAAATGGGTGCCGACGAAATTGCGGTTGTACCAGTGCAGGCGCAGCCGGACGCGTGCCGAACGCCAGTCGTCGCCGATATGCAGGACGCGAATGCCGGCGAACACGAACGGTGGCCACCAGTTGATAAAGCGGCGCAGGCCCCGCGGGGTTTTCATCTGCAGCGCCATTCAGAACAGCAACGAGGACATGCGACGGCGGTAGCGGCCGACCAGTTCCGCATCGTCGATGACGAGGAAGGCGGCGATCAGGCGCTTGCGTGCCTGGCCTTCGTTCCAGCTGCGGTCGATTTCGAGGTTGCCGATGAACTGCTCGAGCGCGGCTTCCGTCTGTCCATCGATGAGCAGGCGCACGCCGAGCAGGTCGCGGGCCTCGCAATCCCCGGGATCGCGCGCCAGACGCGCTTCAAGCTCGGCGAGCGGCGGCGCGTCCTTGAGCAGGCTGACGAATTCAAGCTGGCCGCGCAGGCGCCGGGCGCGGTCGTCGCTTTCGAGGTTGGCCGGCAGCGCATCGAGTTCGGCTTGCGCGGCCTTTGCGTTGCCCGCTTGCATGTAGGCGACGGCGAGATCGAGCTTCAGTTCGGCGCGATCCGGATTCGTCGCGATTTCCTGCTGCAGGCGGGCGATGGCTTGCTCGGCGGTCTCGGTGGGCTTCGCCGGTTCGGCATCGTCGCCAACTTCGGCAGCGGCTGGCGCGCCGACGTGGCGACCGAGGAATTCGCGGATCTCGGCTTCCGGCAGCGGGCCGGCGAAGCCGTCGACCGGCTGGCCGTCGCGCATGAGGACCACGGTGGGAACGCTGCGGATGCCGAACATGGCGGCAACCTGGGCCTGCTGGTCGACATCGATCCGGGCCAGCCTGGCTGCACCGTGGTATTCGGCGACCAGTTTTTCCAGCAGGTCGCCGAGCCGGGCGCTGGCCTCGCTGCGCGGGGTCCAGAAATTGACCAGGACCGGCAGCGTCATCGAGGCCTGCAGCAGTTCGGCTTCGAAATTCGCGGCGGTGATGTCGACGGCGGTGGCGGGCGGGGCAGTTGGAAAATCGGGCACTGTGACTCCTTGCGCATGGGGAAGCCCCAGGGACTTCGGGTTTCGCGCAAGGATATCAAGGCGACCCGGCGCTGCAGGGATTGACAGCGGGCTCCGGCAAAATGTAATGTATAGCTTACATATTGTAATGCAGGAGTTACATCATGCGCGTGTCTTCTTCCACCCTGTTCTGGCTGCTTGCACCGGCTTCGCTGGCCCTGTGGCTGGTCCTGGTGACGCCGACCCGCTGGCTCGGCATCGACACGGGTGCGGTCGGCACCGGCCTGTTGCTGCTGACCGCCTGGGCCAGCCTGTGGTTGTCCACGCGCATCCCGGCCAACCGCGAGGCGAGTGTCTCTCCGGGTGAAGTGCGCCAGTGGGTGGCGCTGGCATTCACCGGCGTGATTGCCGTGTTCCTGCTGGTCAACGCAGGGGACATCGTGAGCGCGCAGGGCATCGCCGAGCTGCGCGGCATCGGGCGCACCGTCGCCATGCTGGTGATCGGCTGGATCCTTTTCTCGGCGGTCCTGCGCCAGCGCGCGAATGCGGGCGTGCAGGAGGACGAACGCGATCGCGAGGTGCAACGGCATGCCGACAGCTGGTCCCACGCCGCGATCAGCCTGTTCGTCATTGCGGTCGCGGTGACCCTGGGACTGTCGCCGGCCGATCGCCTGGCCTGGGCAACGCCGATTGTCGTTGCGCATCTGTTGATCTTTGCCCTGGTCGTGTCCAGCCTGACCGGTTGCGTGGTCGCCGTCTGGCAGTACCGGCGCGGCTACGCTGAAGGACCGTCGACATGAGCGGCACGCCGGTCGGCAACCATATCCGCCGACTGCGCTTTGAAACCGGTGAGATGACGCAGAGCGACCTCGCCGAACGTTGCGGCATCACGCGGCAGACCGTGATCGCACTGGAGGCCGGCAAATACGCGCCTTCGCTGGAACTCGCGTTCCGCATCGCCAACGCGTTCGGACGGCCAATCGGCGAGGTCTTCCACTGGGAGTCGTAAGCCAGCGGCCGGCGGCGGCCATCGCCGTGGATTACCAGCCGGCGTTGACGTCCAGGCGGATGCGATGGGTGTGTTCGGAGAGACCGTCGCGCAGTTCGCGGAAGGCCGACAGGCGCAGGTTCCAGGTGCGGTCGATGCCGTAGGCGATCCAGGCGAGCTGGCCGCGCATGTTGCTGTGGAACCACCAGTCATCGGAATTGAACGCGGCAAGCACGGCCTCACGCTGGATGCGCTCGATCGCGATGCCGAACTGCAGCCCGCCAGGCTGACGATGATCGCCGGCGCTGAGGCTCAGCCGCGCGCCGTCACGCGAAAAATCCGCGCCAAGGTTGCGCACGAGATCGAGGTGCAGGTCGATCGGCCAGTTGCCAAGCTCGGTGTGCCCGCTCAGTTGCAGGTCGACGAGCCGGTAGTCGCTGCGCAGCTTGCCGCCGGCGACGGCATTGGTCCGCGCGAGGCCTTGCCGCGCCAGTTCTCCCAGATCGGAAAAGCCGAGCCAGGAAAGGCCGATGCCGGCATGCGTCGGCGCGCCTTCGCGCCATGTCCAGGCGACCTGCGCCGCAGCGATTCGCGAATCGTCTCCATACAGGTGCAGGCCGGCGAAGTAGCCGGCGACCAGATGCAGGCGATCGAAATCGCCCAGCGCAAGGGACTGGTCGAGGGCGATGCCGGCCGGGCGCAGGTCCGGATCCCAGAGCATCGGCGAAAGGTCCAGCGGCAAGGGCGCCTTGCCGAACTGCAGGCTCGCGTTCTCGCTGGCACGCCAGCGTACAAGGACCTGGTCGACACCGAAATCGTTGCTGCGCTCGTTGTCGTTGTTGCGCCGGTTGTCGCGATTGGAGTCGCTGCCTCCGGCGATACGCGCCGTTGCAGTCACTTCCCAGTCGGGGGCAACGCTCCAGATGGCGCCGAAGCGCAAGCGGCCGCGCGTGCGATCGATGTCGGCGCGGTTGTTGGGCAAACCGGAGACATGGTCATGGCCCAGCCACAGGTCGCCGGTGAAATGAAGCTGCGAAGGCGGCGCGTCGTCGGCCGGAGCGAGGATCGGATCGGCCTCTGGCGATTGCGCGAACGTCGCAACCGATGCGGCCGTACAGGCCATCAAGAGGAAAATGCGGGCGGTGTGGGGCTTGAAGTTCATTGCATGTTTCTCATGCAGGCCGATCAATGACTCAACTGCGCAGCTGCGACAGGGCCTGGCCGAGTTCCGCGGCGCTGGCGAAGCGCTCTTCGCGCGCACTGCGAACACAGCGCAGGATGATGGCTTCGAGTTGGGCGGGGATGTCGGCCCACAAGTCCGATGGCTTGACCGGCTCGTCGCTGATCTGCGCCTGGTAGATATCCATCGTGTTGGCGCCGGCGAAGGGCAGGGCGCCGCAGAACATCTCGCTCATCAGCACGCCACAGGCATAGATGTCGGCGCGTTCGTCGACGTCGCCGCCGGAGAGTTGCTCGGGCGAGCAGTAGTCCGGCGTGCCGACGAAGGTGCCCGCTTCGGTTTGTCCCGGCGTGCTGCGTCGCACCGGGCGGGCGATGCCGAAGTCCATCAGCTTGGCGTTGCCGTTCGCCTCGAGGATGAGGTTTTCCGGCTTGATGTCGCGGTGCAGGACGCCGACTTCGTGCGCCGCACCGAGTCCGGCGGCGAGCTGGCGCGCGATGCGCAAGGCAGCGGAATAGGGCACGCGCTTGGCCTCGCTGAGCAGGTATCGCAAGGTCAGGCCGCGCACGTATTCCATCGAAATGTAGGGACGGCCGTCTAGCTCGCCGAAGTCGAAAGTGCGCAGCACGTTGGGATGGGTGATCCGGCGCGCCAGTTTTATTTCGCTCTTGAGGCGCTCGACCTGCTCGCTGTCAAGGAGCAGGCCGGGTCGCAGCATTTTCAGCGCGACGATGTCGTCGAGTTCGATGTCGTGCGCTTTGTAGACGACGCCCATGCCGCCAGCGCCGAGCTGCGATATGACCCGGTAGCGCCCGCCCAGCATGGTACCGCTGGCCAGCGGCCCGGACTGGTTGATGGTTGGCCGCGGTTTCGCCGTCGAGACCTGGCGCGTGAGCATGCTATTTGCCGTTTCTTTGCATAACGCGGGCAGTGCAAGCTCGGCCAGCGCGTAGAACTTCTTGTCGCTGTAGCCACCGGCCGTGACTGTCAGTGCGCCGTCGTGCAGGCTCGGCTTGAGCGCATCGCCAACGACACGGGTGAACAGCAATTGGCCCGGAGCCGCCTCGCAGAGCAGGCGGTCGCCATGTGCCACCGCTGTGCCGAGGGCCAGCGCCCGGTCCGGCTGGCCATGCATGCCGATCGCGCGGACCAGCTCGCCGTCCGTCAGGGCACCCGCTGGAAGGCCGAGGTTGAGATGCCGGCAATCGCGCATGATCGTGGCCCAGACGCGCGCGGCATTGTGCAGGCGTCGCGGTCCGGCCACGGCAAATCGCCAGCGCGCGCCGTCCATCTGCGCGAGATCGATTTCCTCGCTGGCCGCGATCGAGGCCAGCAGGTCGTGCACGCCAGCATGCGCGTCTGCGCGTTGCTGCGGATCGGTGTCGGGGGTTACGGCGCCCAGCAGGTGGCGGAACTCGACTTCGAGCAGGGCCAGGGTTTCGCGCTGCGGCGCCATGCGCGGGGTCGTGGAGACGCTTGCCGCCAGCGGTTCGGCGGCCGGCTCGGGCAGGAATCGCGCCATCTGGCCGACATAGCCTTCGATGTCCTTCTTTTCACGCAGATCGGAAAGCAGCGTATCGAACGCCCGCGCTAGGCGGCCCAGTGCATCGCTGCCCTCGCTGCCGATGTGCGTCTGGTAATCGCCCGCAGCGGCGGATTCCGCTGCCTGTGCCATGTTTCCGATCGGCTTGAGGATGCGCCGGGCGAGGAAGATCGAGAGCACGATGGCAACCGCGATGGAGCCGACTCCGGCCAGCGCCACGCTGTTGAGGATGGCGCGATAGCTGGCCGTGATCTGTTCGGTGGATGTCATGATCGCGACGCTGCCGAGGCGTCCTTCGCCGGGCGCTGCTGCCGGCACGAAACGCGCACTCCATTCCTGTCCGGAAAAATGCATCGGCACGTGATCGATCGTGCCGCCATCCCTCACGGCCGGCAGCAGCTCGGCACGACGACGGGCGAACAGCGCGTTCAGTTCGGTGGCGGCGCCGGCATCGAGCGAACTTGCCACCAGCGTGGCGCCATCGTCCACCGGCAGCCAGAAGGCGATCTCGGCGCCGCTGACCTTGGCGACCGATTGCGACAGCGTATCGTTGATGTTGAGTGCGACCAGCAGGAAGCCAACCAGGTCCTGGTCGCGGGCCAGTGGCATGACGGCGGCCTGGTAGAGGCGGTCGCCGACGCGCCAGTAACCGCTGATCGGCGAGCTTGCCTGCAAGGCCGGCTGCACGAGCGGATCCTGGGCAAGCGAAACGGCATAGGATTCGTTCTCGTCGGTGCGTGCCAGCACTTCGCCGCTGGCGTCGAGCAGGATGCCAAGGTCGAGGCCGAATTCGCGCTGGCGTTCGGCGAGCAGGTCGCGCATGGAGCCGGTGTCCGGCCCCGCGTCGTCGCCGCCGAGGCCGGGCAGGCTGCCCAGCCCGGAAGCATCGGCGATGTACTTGACGAAGCCGGCATCGGCGGCGATCAGGCGCACGGCGAGTTGCAGTTGATCGAGGCGGCGCTGCTCGAATTCGCGTTGCACGGCGGCGCTGGTGTTGACTGCCTTGTCGACGGCCTGGCCGGCGATTTCGCGGCCCTGCAGCCAGGTGATGAAAACCGCTGCCCCGACCGCCAGGGCGATCAGCAGCGCCATGCCGAGGAACAGGCGCAGCGCCAGGGGAACGGAAATCCTGCCGCCCTGGAACCTCCGGTCAGTATTCCGCATTCCTGCTCCTTCCATATGGCTTGCCGAACTTGTTCATGTGCTGCGGAATGCGGCGCAGGTTGAGGTCGAGGACGACCTCGGCGGCCGGCGTCTCGCCGGGCAGCGCCTTGATGTGCCAGGGCTTGGCCCGATCGTGCCAGACCACCAGGTCGCCGCGCTCCCCGGGCAGGTCCGCGAGCGCGAAGCGACCTTCACGGTCCGGGCGCGTGAAGTACGGCGTATCGAGCACGAGGATGTGCCCGACCATCGAGTGATGGACGTTGCAGTAGACGCGGACATAGCCAGGATTCGCGAATGTCACCGTCTTGCCTTCGCCCTCGGCGTAGAGGCCGACGTCGAAGGCGTTTTCCCTGGATGTCGAGAATGCGTTGTGCAGGATCGTATCCTGGTTCGGAAAGCGCACGACGCTGCCGACCACGATGGGAAGGATATGCGGCGCGAATTGCTTGCGCTGCGTACTCATCGTGTATTCGGTGGTCGAAGGCGCCAGCGCGCGGACCCTGGCCGGCTGGAAGGAGACCACGGCTTCCGCCGCTTCTTCGGCGCGCAGTGGTTTACCGTCGATGATCAGGCTGACGCGGCCCTCGAGCCCCGCCGCCATTGCCAATGCCGGCATCGCCAACAGCCCGAACACGATTCTGCGCATCTCGATCCCCTTGCCCCTGCGCCGATCATACTGCAGGCCGGTGGCTGGGGGTCGCGCCGTGGCCGACCGCAACGCGCGCCGGGATTGCCGGTGCCGCCATGCTTGAGGTCAGGCAATCCCGGCTGATTACTTGCGCGGCTTCCTGACTGTCTTGGCGGCGGCCTTCGCCCTGGCGGTTTTCGCCCGGGTTGCCGTCTTCGGGCCGGGTTTGGCCCTCGTGCCGGCCTTGGCCTTGGTCCTGGCCTTGTCTTTTGCTCTGGCTTTCGTTTTCGGCCGGGCTTTCGCCCTGGTCGCGGGCGAGGCCTTGTCGGCGCGTTCGGTACCTGCCTTCGGCGCGCTGCGCGCAGCTGCCTGCGAAGGGGTGAAGGACTTCATGAAATCGGCGAAGTTTGCGGCGGGCAGGGCCATGCCGCCGCCCAGCGCATCGGCGGATTGCTGCTGCCACGCCTCGAAGGCTTCCTTGAGGCCTTGCGCGAACGCCGCCTGGCTGCCGATGGCCGCCTCCACGGTGCCTTGCACCGGCGCGTTGTCGTCGCGTATCGATTTCCAGAAATCCTCACCGGGTATCGCCGACAGGGAACTCCAGTCGTTCGAGGTCAGCACGCGTTCGGCCTGGGCCAGGGTGCGCTCGATCGCATCGCTGGTTCCGGCTGCGCCCAGCTGGGCCCAGCGTCGCCGGTTTTCCTGCAGCAGGGCACCGATGCGCAGGACAAGTTCGAGATTGGCCTTGTACAGGGCCATCGGCGTCTTTGAATTCGCGGTCATGGAAGTCTCCTGTCGGTGGGTTCAGGAACGGAGAAACGTGGGCGGCGCAATGGCCTGTTGGCGATGATGCGCGGGCGTCATGGACGGGGCCTTGCCGCATCGAATGCCGGGCGCCAATCGTTGCGGGAAAGTGCGCCACCTGCCTGTGCAGATCCATCCCGCAAGGCGGACCATTGCGCCATCCTTGCCTGACGCCAAGCATGGCACAGGACGGCGGCGATCACACCGGCCGCCAGCGGCCCGCGATCAGGTGTCGTTCATTGCGTGCCCGGGGCCTGGCCGTCCTTGTAGACCGCGCCGCTTTTCATGACGAAGACGACGTGCTGCATGACCTTGATGTCGGCCAGCGGGTCGCCCATGACGGCGATGATGTCGGCGTACTTGCCGGCCTCCAGTGAACCGATATCCTTCGACTGCCGCAGCAGTTCGGCGGCATGCGTGGTCGCGGTCTGCAGGACAAAGGCGTTCGGCATGCCTGCCTCGACCATGTACTCGAATTCCTTCGCGTTCTGGCCGTGCGGAAAGACCCCGGCATCGGTGCCGAAGGCAATTCTGACGCCGGCCTTCCAGGCCTTGCCGGCGGTCGCCTGGATGATGGGCCCGACCTCCCTGGCCTTGCGCGCGACCTGCGGCGGATACCAGCCTTCCCCCGCCTTTTCCTCGACGTACTTGCCGGCGATGATGGTCGGCACATACCAGGTGCCACGCTGCTTCATCAGTTTCATGTCCTGATCGTCCATGTAAGTGCCATGTTCGATCGAATCGACGCCGCCGATCACGGCGCGCCGGATCGCCTCGGCGCCGTGGGCGTGCGCGGCCACGCTGAAACCATAGTCGTGCGCGGCGGCGACCACGGCTTCGATTTCGGCCAAGGTCATCTGCGCATTCTCCGCGCTGCTGCTTTCATCCAGCACGCCACCAGACGGCATGATCTTGATCAGGTCGGCACCGTCCTTGTAGTGCTGGCGCACCGCCTTCCAGGCATCGACCGGCGAATTGATGATGCCGTCCTTCGCGCCGGGATCGCCCTGCAGGTCCCAGCGGAAACCATTGGTCGGATCGGCGTGTCCGCCGGTCGTGCCGATCGCCTCGCCCGCGCTGAAGATGCGCGGGCCCGGCACCGTGCCGCGGTTGATCGCATTGCGCAAGGCGATCGAGGCATTGTCGCTGTCGCCGAGATTGCGCACGGTCGTAAAGCCTGCCTCGAGCGTGCGGCGGGCGTAAACGGTGCCGCTGATCGCGTCGTCGGCGGGATTCATGCGGAACTTGTCGCTGTAGGTCGACTGGCTGAACTGCATGGTCAGGTGGGTGTGGCTGTCGATCAGGCCGGGCAGGCAGGTCATGCCGGGGCGCTCGATCACCGTCATGTCGGTCGTGGCGACGTCGCCGGCTTCGACCGAGCGGATGCGCTGGCCGTCGATGATGATCGTGGTCTTGCCGAGCAGCTTGCCCGAGTCGGCGTCGAAAACATGGTCGCAATGCAGGGCGATGGGGCCGGTCATGGGTTCCTGGCCCAGTGCATGCGTGCCGGTCGCACACAGGATGGCGGCACAGGTCAATCGACGAATCATGGAGTTCTCCCTGGGGAATGGTCGAGGGCGTCGTGCGGAACAGACTGCGCGAACGCCGGCTGGCGGCGACGCGTTGCGGCGGCACCGCGGCACCCCGGGACTTATAGCGCGTGCCTCGATGGCCGGCAATCCGGTGCGGCGGCAGGGCGCGGCACGGTGCCAACGCATGGCGCGAAATCGCCCGCTGCGCTAGTCTGGCGCACGTTTTCCATCGCCCATCCGGCCCCCGACCTCCCCTGAACATGACCGAGAAAACCTACGATCCGCAAGTGGTGGAAGCCGCTGCACAGACCTTCTGGACCACGACACGCGCATTCGAGGTGGTCGAAGATCCGGCCAAACCGAAGTTTTTCTGCCTGTCGATGCTGCCGTATCCGTCCGGCGCGCTGCACATGGGGCATGTGCGCAACTACACGATCGGCGACGTCATCAGCCGCCACCAGCGCATGCTCGGCAAGAACGTGTTGCAGCCGATGGGCTGGGACGCCTTCGGCCTGCCGGCCGAGAACGCGGCGATCGCGCGCAACACGGCGCCGGCGAAGTGGACCTATGCCAACATCGAACACATGCGCACCCAGCTCAAGGCGATGGGCTACGCGATCGACTGGTCGCGCGAGTTCGCCACCTGCAAGCCCGACTACTACGTGCACGAACAGCGCATGTTCACGCGGCTCATGCAGAAGGGCCTGGTCTACCGCAAGAACTCGATCGTCAACTGGGATCCGGTCGACCAGACCGTGCTCGCCAATGAACAGGTCATCGACGGTCGCGGCTGGCGCTCGGGCGCCGTCGTCGAGAAGCGCGAAATCCCGCAGTGGTTCCTCAAGATCACCGACTACGCGCAGGAGCTGCTCGACGGCCTCGACAAGCTGCCGGGCTGGCCGGAATCGGTCAAGACCATGCAGCGCAACTGGATCGGACGCTCCGAGGGCCTCGAGATCCGGTTCGATATCGAAGGCGACGCCGAACCGGTCACCGTATTCACGACCCGGCCGGATACCCTGATGGGCGTCAGTTTCATCTCGGTCGCGGCCGAACATCCGCTGGCGCAACTGGCCGCAAGGACACAACCCGAAGTCGCCGCCTTCATCGAGGAATGCCGTCACGGCGGCACCGCCGAGGCCGACATCGAGACGCAGGAAAAGAAGGGTGTCGAGACGCACCTCAAGGCGATCCACCCGGTCACCGGCGAGAGGTTGCCGGTCTGGGTCGCCAATTTCGTATTGATGAACTACGGCACCGGAGCGGTCATGGCGGTGCCCGCGCACGACCAGCGCGACTGGGAGGTCGCC
>DAIMYT010000003.1:55390-57526 GCA_036734345.1 Dokdonella sp.
GTCGATGTCGACTGGTATGTCGAGGATGACCAGACCAAATACGACCTGCTGATCCGCATGGTCATCGTCAGCGATGGCGTGCGCGATGCGATCCGCGAACTCGGCCGCGACGCAGCCGGCAACAAGGACGCGATGTCGGCCGCGCTCGGCGAAAGCCGCTCCATCGACGTGGTCGAGCCGGCCGGCGAGTTCGACGTGCTGGAGGAGTTCGAGAACCGGATCATCACCGAAGGCGCCTTCACCGGGTACGGCACCCTGGTCAATTCGGGCGAATACGACGGCCTCGACTTCAAGGGCGCCTTCGATGCGCTGGCCACGCGTTTCGAGAAGGAAGGCAAGGGCGCGCGCCGGGTCAATTTCCGCCTGCGCGACTGGGGCGTCTCGCGCCAGCGTTACTGGGGCTGCCCGATCCCGGTGATCTACGACAAGGACGGCGTCGCCCATCCGGTGCCCGAGGACCAGCTGCCGGTGCTGCTGCCCGAGGACGTCGAGTTCACCGGCGTCAAGTCGCCGATCAAGGCCGACCCGGAGTGGCGCAAGACGGTCAGTCCGGTCGATGGCAGTCCGGCCGAACGCGAGACCGACACCTTCGACACCTTCATGGAATCGAGCTGGTACTACGCGCGCTACACCTCACCGGGCGCCAGCGACATGGTCGACGCACGCGCCAACTACTGGGCGCCGGTCGACCAGTACATCGGCGGCATCGAGCACGCGATCCTGCACCTGCTGTATTTCCGCTTCTACCACAAGCTGCTGCGCGACTGCGGTTTCGTCGACAGCGACGAACCGGCGATCAACCTGCTCTGCCAGGGCATGGTCATCGCCGAGACCTTCTATAGGGAGGACGCACAGGGCCGACCCGAATGGATCAACCCGGCCGATGTCGAGATGCAGCGCGACGACAAGGGCCGGGTGACCGGTGCGGTGCTCAGGGCCGATGGCCAGCCGGTGAAGATCGGCGGCATCGAGAAGATGGCCAAGTCCAAAAACAACGGCGTCGACCCCGAGTCGATGGTGCGCAAGTACGGCGCCGACACGGTGCGGCTGTTCGCCATGTTCGCGGCGCCGCCGGACCAGTCGCTGGAGTGGAACGAGGCCGGCGTCGAAGGCATGTCGCGGTTCCTCAAGCGCCTGTGGCGCGAGCTGCATGCGCACGTCGCCCAGCCGGATCATCCCATGATCAAATCGGCGAGTGCAGCGAGCACGGATACCCTTCTCCCGCCTGCGGGGGAAGGTGCCGAAGGCGGATGGGGGGACGCCTTCGGCGTCGTGGATCCTGCGAATCTGGATGCCGCGCAGAAAACCCTGCGCCGCCAGATCCACGAAACCATCAACAAGGTGTCCGATGACTACGCGCGACGGCACGCCTTCAACACGGCGATCGCCGCCTTGATGGAGCTGCTCAATGCGGTGACGAAGTTCGACGACATGAGCGACCAGGGCCGGGCGGTCCGCCACGAGGCCTTCGAGACGATCGTGCTGCTGCTCAATCCGATCACGCCGCATATCTGCCATGCGCTGTGGCAGGCGCTGGGCCACCGCGAAACCCTGATCGAGGACCAGTCCTGGCCGAAGGCCGATCCGGCCGCGCTGGTCCGCGATGCCGTGAAGCTGGCCGTGCAGGTCAACGGCAAGCTGCGCGGTACCATCGAGATGCCGGTGTCCGCGTCGAAGGAGGAGTGCGAACGTGCGGCATTGGCCGAACCTTCGGTGCTGCCTCACGTCGAAGGCCAGAGCATCCGCAAGATCGTCGTCGTCCCCGGCAAGATCGTCAACATCGTCGTCTAGTCCGGCCGGATGCCAGTCTCCTTCTCCCCTTGGGAGAAGCTTCCAAAGGCGGATGAGGGTCCGGGCGAAGCAGGTTGCTGACGGCGCGGCGTACCCTCATCCGGCGCTTCGCGCCACCTTCTCCCGCCGGGAGAAGGGGAGCCTTCGGTGCGATGTCGTCACGACTCCGCGCCCTGGCATTTCCTTCTCCCCGTGGGAGAAGGTGCCGAAGGCGGATGAGGGTTCGGGCGTAGCGCGTTGCTGATGGCGCGGCGAACGCTCATCCGGCGCTTCGCGCCACCTTCTCCCGGCGGGAGAAGGGGAGCCTTCGGTGCGATGTCGTCACGACTCCGCGCCCTGGCATTT
>DAIMYT010000003.1:57626-80588 GCA_036734345.1 Dokdonella sp.
GCGTTGCTGATGGCGCGGCGAACGCTCATCCGGCGCTTCGCGCCACCTTCTCCCGAGGGGAGAAGGGAGGCGCCTGTTGAGAACTCGCCAAACCGCGGTTGCTCAAGGCACGAATGGCAAGATCGGCTATGCTTCGTCTGCAAAACATCCCAGGTTGCCCATGAACGTCCTTCGACTCCCGCTTGTTGTCCTGCTTGCAGTGCTTGTCTCGGGCTGCGGTTTCCATCTGCGCGGCGAAGCACAGCTGTCGCCGGCCATGCAGGTGCTGTCCATCGAAGGCGCCGATGCGCTGAGTCCGCTCGGGCGCGACCTGCGCAAGGCCCTGGTCCGCTCCGGTGCGCGCGTGGTCGAAGTGGGTGCCGAGGGTGCGGCCGTGCTGCGCATCGGCAGCAACCAGTTGCGTACCGACGTGCTGTCGGTCGGTGGCAATGCCCGCGCCAACGAATACACGATCCGCTATCACGTCGAGTTCGACGTCGTCGATGCCAGGGGCACCGCGCTTGTCGCCAGGCAGACGATCGAACTGACCCGCGACTTCACCTTCGATGCGACCCAGGCGCTCGGCATTGCCGCCGAGCAGGATCTGCTGACCGGCGAGCTGCAACGCGACATGGTGCAGGCGATCCTGCGCCGCCTCGAGGCGGCCGGGCGCGAATCCAGGTCCTGACCACCGGCTCGCCGTCACGCACACGATGGAAATCCGCAACGCCGAAGAGGCCGACTTCGATCGCATCCTCGCGCTCAATCTTGCCGAGGTCCGGCAAACGAGCCCGATGGATCGCGAGCGCCTGCGCCTGCTGCACGGCCTGGCCTGTTACCACAAGGTTGCGATCGTCGACCGCCAGGTGGGTGCCTTCCTGATCGCCATGCGCGAGGGTGCTGCCTACGAGAACGAGAACTACGCGTGGTTCGCGGCGCGCTTCGAGAAATTCATCTATATCGACCGGATCATCGTCGCATCGGAACTGGCCGGCGGCGGCATCGGCGCGATCATGTACCGGCACCTGTTCGACTTCGCGCGTTCGCTCGGCGTGGACCACATCACCTGCGAGTACAACATCGAGCCACCCAATCCCGCTTCGCGCATCTTCCACGATCGCTTCGGATTCACCGAGCTCGACACGCGGCTGGTCGGCGATGGCAGCAAGCGTGTTTCGATGCAGGTCGCGGAAACCTGAGAGGGCCGTTCGCGAGGGCGACGTGCCGGCCACCCCTCGTGCATGCTTCGCCGCTCCGCGCTGCGTCATGCGCTGCGCGTCATTTGTAAGAGTCTGCCAGTGAGCGCCCGACATCGGGCCACGCATTCGTCCCGCGCGCGCCGAACACAAAAATTTGTATCGGCCACGGCGCTTTCGCGTTAAGGCTTCTGGATTGCGTGGCCTGGCGCATGTACCGCGCGCCGGTATCCCGACGATACCGGAGTCAAGTGAGGTATGCTCGATCGCGTCGGACGACCGGTGTGCGAGCGCCCTGGAACGGCTGCAGACGGCGCCAGGACGGGAACCCCGACATGCACGGATCGTTTTGGTCGGGAACCGAACAGTTCCCGATGGATCTGGCGCGGCAATTGCATCAAGGCATGGGAATTGCCGCAAGAGCGGCAGAATTTTGTTGCACGAAACATTCTGGGGATCACATGAATCGATTGATCAAGTGGGTTGCGGCCCTCGCGCTAATGGTTGTGGCCGGCAGCGCGATGGCGCAGCAGACCTTCAGCAAGACCCGCATCAGCGGGGCCGGGCCGTTCAACACCAACCAGACGGTCACCTACCGCCTGCAGGGTTCCTGCAACAACCTGACCTCGGGCTGCGGCACGCTGCGCATCGAAGATGCGTTCCCGCCCGAACTGGTCGTCAGCAGCTGTCCGGTCTCGTCGTTCTTCAACACGATCACCTGCACGGTCGGCACCAACCAGCTGATCCTCGTGCGCAACAGCTACGCGGGCGGTGACAGCTTCTCGCTGGACATCATCCTGCGGATCAATCCCGCAATCACGTTTGCGGTGACCGACGTGGTCAATCGCGCCGTCGCCGGCATCAACGGGATCGTCTGTCCGGCACCGCCGCAGAACGCAATCTTCGGTGGTCCGCGGCCGCCACTGCCTGCGGATACCGCCGATTGTTCCTATGCCGAAGCGCTGCCGATCAGCGTCAACGCCCCGACTCCCCGCTACCAGGCGCGCAAGCAGCGGCTGGACCCGTCCACCTCGCTGGCAGTCGCCGCAGGGCAGGCCGTGACCTACCAGGTGCAGATCTGCTCGACCTCGGCGAACGGCAACCTGCCGATCACCAACGCTACCCTTGTCGATACCTTGCCCAACGTGGCGGGGCTGATCATCGAGGACGCCGGTGGCGGCACGGTCGGTGCCGGTCTGCCGCAGACCATCACCTGGAACCTCGACGACACGACGCCGCCGCCAACCGGCCTGCAGGGCATCAACACCGGCACAAGCTGTGCCAGCCGCCAGTTCATCGTGCGCTATCCGGCAGGCTTGCCGGTCGGCACCGTGATCGACAACCGCGTCGACGCGACGGTCGTGCCGATCAGCGGACCGCCGCCGGTCATTCCGCCGGCCATCCGCAACGACACGATTGGCGCCGATGCGCCGAACGGCACCTCGAGCAAAAGCGCGCCTGATGTCGCGCCGGGAACCGGAAATCCGATCGTCTACAGCATCAACGCCAACACCAACAACGCCAACGTGCGCGTGCCGAACTTCACCGTAGTCGAGCGCTTCCCGCAGGCACTGGCCGCGTTGCCGCCCGGCATCACGTTTGCCTCCGTCAGCAGCGGCCGCTGGAACTCGCCGCTTGACGGCACCGTCGCCAGCGACATGCGTGCAACGATCGAGTACACGACCCTGCCGGTTGTCGGCGCCGGCAACTTCTGCGACTTCTCGACGGTGACCGCGCTCGATACCGGCATCGCCAGTCCCGGCGCGTCGATCACCTATCCCGTCGGCGCGGGGCCCGGCAATATCCCGGCCACGGCGACGTGCATGCGCTGGGTCTTCGCCGATCTTGGCGCCAATGGCCCCGACACGCCGCGCAATTTCGCTTTCACGACATCGCCGCAGGTGCGCTATGACGTGGGCAGCAGCCCGCCAGTGATCGTGCCCTCGGCCATCGAGAACTGCACCTATGTCGATTTCACCGGTGGCCCGGTTACGCCGCCCGTGCAATGCGCCAATGTGCGCGTCGAAAACGGCACGCCGTCAGTACGCCCGGGCAAGACCGCCGTGCCGAACACGGCGCCACCCGGCAGCACGATCGACTTTACCCTCAGCGCGGACCATGTCGGCGGCGACAGCACGGCGCCGATCGTCAACCCGGTGGTTTCCGACTGGTTGCCGATCCAGCTCGAATTCGTCAGCGTGGTCAGCACGACACCGGCGGGCGCGGCGATCCAGGTCACCCAGAACTACGGCACGTTCGGGCGCACCCTGGTGCGCGCCAGTTTCACCGGCAGTTTCGCAACGAACGCGACCGGGCCGCGCGTGGTCATCCGTGCACGGGTCCGTGAGGGCGTCCCGGCCAACCCGGTGCCCGCCGCGGCGTACATCAACGACATGGCCGTGTTCATCAATCCGGGACCCTCCGGCGCATTCACCTGCCCGAACAATTCGGCACCCACCGTTGATGCCGATGATCTCAACAACAACGGATCGACCACCGACCTGATGTGCCCGGCTTCGGCCACCTTCCGCGTCAACGAGGTGTTCCTGCTCGGTGGCGAGAAGTGGGTCGAGGGCGATCCGGCCCTGCCGATCGTCGGCGATCCCTCGCAGTCCGGCGTGGCGACCAACAATTCGACCTGTCCCGATTACGACACCAGCTTCGGTGGCCCGCCGTCGGACTTCACGCGCTTCCCCTGCGTCGCGCGCACCGATCACGGCGGCACGTTCCGCTACCGCCTGCGCCTGGCCAATGCCGGCAATCGCCTGCTCGAGGAATACGTCGTCTATGACACGATCCCGTTCATCGGCGACACCGGTGTCGGCGAGCCACTGATCGGCACGCCGCGCCTGAGCCGCTGGGCGCCGACGCTCGATGGTGCCCTGACTGCCACCGTGGTCGTCCCGCCCTTGATCCTGCTGGTCAATCCGGGGCTCGATCCGGTTGCCTATTCAAGCGCCGCAGCCGTGCAGATCGAATACACGACGACACCGAATTTCTGTCGCGGCCAGGTACGCACGGCGAACTACACGCCTGCCAATGCCGGCACCGCAGGCGTCGAGAATTCGTTCCCATCCGGTTGCGTGCCGGGCACCTGGAGCACGAGCGTGCCGGTGCCGGCCTCGCTGGCGACCGGTTTCCGCATCCGTGCGTTTTCCAACCTGACCACGCCCACCGCGAGCACCAAGTGGGTGGCCGGTTCCTACATCGAGGTCGATGTGCCGATGCGTGCACCGGCCACCGGCGCACCGCCGAGCTATGTCGGCGGCACCGCGCCGAACATCCGCGGCAACACCGCCGTGTTCAACCCGAGCTGGAACTCTTTCGCCCATCGCGTCTTCCAGGAAAACGCCACGATCGCGGCCGACCTGCTGCCGACGGCCGAGCCGCCCAAGGTCGGCGTGATCCTTCCCGAGCGCTATCGCCTCGGCAACCTGGTCTGGCGCGATGACGGCGCCGGCAATCCGACCCAGCGCAACAACGGCCGCGCCGACATCGGCGAGCCGGGCATCGATGGCGTCACCGTGCTGCTGTGCCGCGACAACGACGGCACTGCGGGGCCGAGTGCCGGCGACACCCTGCAGGCAACGACGGTCACCGCGACCCTGGCCGGCAATCCCGGCAAGTACCGCTTCACCGACCTGCTCGCCGGCAACGACTACTACGTAGCGATCGCCAACGCGCCGGCCCAGCTCGCGCTGAACGGCCTGTTCTCGACGGTGCCGGATGAAGCCAATCCGGATCTCGACGTCGACAACAACGACAATGGCGCCAGCGTTGGCGTGACCGTTTGCGGAAGTACCCCGAACTCCATCGCCTCCGGCCTGGTCACACTCGGCCCGGTCGCTGGCACGCCGCCGAATGCGCCCGAGCCGACCAGCGAGACGCTGCGTTTCGGTGGCGCCGACGACGACAACGATGGCAATACGGTATTTCCCGATTCGGCATCGAACTTCAGCGTCGACTTCGGCTTCGTGCAGCCGGTCGACCTTGGCGACGCGCCGGATTCCTACGGCACCCTGATCGCCAGCAACGGCCCGGTGCATCCGGTCATCAACGCGCTGCGCCTAGGCGCCACGGTCGATACCGAAGTGGACGGCCAGCCCAACATCGGCGCCGATGGCGACGACACCAACGGCGTGCCCGACGACGAAGACGGCATCAACGTCGCCGACCTGACCCAGTACATCGGTGCCCCGGGCAACGTGCGCGTCACCTACAACAACCCGAACCCGGGTGCAGCCTCGGCGCGTATCTGCGGCTTCATCGACTACAACGGCGACGGCGTGTTCGGCGGGGCGGGAGAAACCGCCACGCTCGACGTCGGCAACGGCGCGGGAACGGCCACGCTGGCCTTCGGCACCGTGCCGCCGGGCTTTACCGGCCAGACCTACGCGCGCTTCCGCATCAGTTCCGATACCGGCGCGGCCTGTGCGCCGACCGGTCCGGCCAGCGATGGCGAAGTCGAGGACTATGTCGTCGACGTGCAGGATGCGGTCGACTTCGGCGACCTGCCGGACAGCGCGCCGGGCATCGGTCCGGGCAACTACGAGACCCTCATCGCCAGTGGTGGCCCGTCGCACGTGCTGCGTCCCGGCCTGCGCCTCGGCGCCTGCGAGGATGCCGAGATCAATGGCCAGCCTGGCGCCCTGGCGAACGGTGACGACCTCGGTGCCGGCACCTTGACCAATGGCACCTGCGCGGTCGCCAACGACGACGAAGACGCGGTGGATCCGACCACGCTCGCCTTCCTCACCGGCGGCCCGGTCAGTGTCACCGCATTCGCCACCAACACGGTGGGAACGGGCGCGACGCTGTGCGGCTTCATCGATCTGAACGGTGACGGCGATTTCGCCGACCCCAGCGAAACCGCGACCGTGCCCGTGCCGAATGGCAGCAACGACGCCGCCTTCGTGCTCAACTTCGGCGTGGCGCCACCGGGCACCGTCCCGGCCGGCTACGCGCGGTTCCGCCTGAGCACGGCGGGTGGCTGTTCGCCGAACGGCGCGGCGCCGGACGGCGAGGTGGAGGACTATGCGTTCACCGCCATCACCACCGATCTCGGCGACCTGCCCGATACCGCGGCCGGCACCGGCAACGGCAACTACCAGACCCTGCTCGCCGACGGCGGCGCGGTGCATCCGATCATCGCCGGCCTGTTCATGGGCAGCCTGGTCGATGCGGAAGCGGACGGCCAGCCCAGCGTGATCGCCAGCGGCGATGACCTCGTGACCAGCGACGACGAAGATGGCGTCGACACCGCCAGCCTCGCCTTCGTGGTCGGCCAGCCCGGTTCGGTCAGCGTCCGCGCCACCAACCTCAGCGGCACCGACGCGCGTCTGTGCGGCTTCATCGACTTCGACCAGGACGGCAGCTTCACGCCCGGCGTCGAAGTGGCTTCGGTGACGGTGCCGAATGGCAGCAACAACGTGACCTTCCTGCTGCCGTTCACCAAGCCGCTGAACACGCCGAGCGGCCCGACCTTCTCGCGCTTCCGCCTGAGCACCGACGTGGCGGGCGCCTGCGCCGTCTCCGGCCTGGCCAGCAATGGCGAGGTCGAGGACTACGTGGTCAGCGTGCGCCGCATCGATCTCGGCGACCTGCCGGATACCGGCGCCGGCACCGGAACCGGCAACTACCAGACCCTGATCGCCGATGGCGGTCCGCAGCACGACATCGTGCCCGGACTGTTCATGGGCGCCTCGGTCGACAACGAAGCCGATGGCCAGCCCAGCGTGAACGCCGACGGCGACGACCTGGTCGGCACGCCGGACGACGAAGACGGCGTGCTGCTCGCCGACCTCGCCGACATCCAGGTGGGCCTGCATCCGGTACGCGTCAGCGCAACGAATCTCACCGGCGCAGCCGCGCGCATCTGTGGCTTCATCGACCTCAATGGCGATGGCGACTTCGCCGATCCGGGCGAGAGCGCGACCCAGGGCGTTCCGAGCGGCAGCAACAACGTGCAGTTCACGCTCAACTTCGGCCCGGTCGATCCGAGCTCGCCGCCGACCTCCTATGCGCGCTTCCGCCTGAGCACGGCAACCACGCCGTGCACGCCGGTGGGCGCCGAACCTGACGGCGAGGTCGAGGACTACGTGGTCAGCTTCCGTCCCTACGACCTCGGCGACCTGCCCGATACCGGCCCGGGTACCGGCACCGGCAACTACAGCACGCTGTTCGCCGACAACGGCCCGGCCCACGGCATCGTCGCCGGCCTGCACATCGGCGCCTGCGTCGATGACGAAGCGGATGGCCAGCCGACGATCGGCGCCAATGGCGATGACACGGCGGGTGGCGGATTCACCAGCGGTACCTGCGCGGTCGCCGGCGACGACGAGGACGGCGTGCAACTGCGCACGATCTACAACGAAGGCAGCCCGACGACGACGCCGGTCTCGGTGACCAACACGACGACCAGCCCGGCCACGCTGTGTGGCTTCATCGACTGGAACGGCAACGGCAGTTTCGGCGACCTCAACGAGACCGCACAGATCGCGGTGCCGCCTGGCACCAATGGCGGCACGGTGATTCTCGACTTCGGCGTCGTGCCGGCCGGCAATATCGCCAATCCGTTCGCCCGCTTCCGACTGTCCACGCAGGCCGGCTGCTCGCCGACCGGAGTCGCTCCGGATGGCGAAGTCGAGGACTATGTTGTCGACAGCACCGGCGGCGCGATGAGCCTCGGCAACCTGGTCTGGGAAGACCTCAACAACGACGGCCTGGTGACTGCGGGCGAACCGGGAATCCCGGGGATTCCGGTCAACCTGTATCTGGATGCCGACAACAACGGAACGCCCGACGGCCCGGCGATCGCCAGCACGGTCACCGACGGCAACGGCAACTACCTGTTCAGCGCCTTGCTGCCGGATACCTATCTGGTCGAAGTGGTGGCTCCGGTCGAGTACATCGTGTCGACCGGCACCGGACGGCGCTGGTTGCCGACGGGTCCTTACGAGCCGGCGCCCGATCCCGACAACGACATCAACGACGACGACAACGGCACCTCGAACGGCACCAGCGTCTGGTCGCTGCCGGTCACGCTGACCGCCAAGGGCGAGCCGACCAATGATGGCGATGCCGATTTCAACTCGAACCTGAGCGTCGACTTCGGCCTGCTGACCAACTTCGACCTGGCCCTGCGCAAGACGCTCGCGCCGGGGCAGCTGGCCACCTTGCACATGGTCGGCGAGAACGCGGATTTCACCATCACCGTGTTCAACCAGGGCACGATCGCGGCGACCAACATCACCGTTGTCGATTACATCCCGGTGCAGCTGCAGCTGAATGATCCGGCCTGGACTTCGCTGTCCGGCAACCGGGCCAGCATCACGGTGGCCGGACCGCTGGCCCCGGGCGACAGCATCGAGTTGCCGCTGCGCCTGAGCCTGGCCCAGGCCTACGGAGGCACGATCATCAACAGCGCGGAAATTTCCGATGCCCGCGATGGCAGCGGCAATCCGATCCGGGACAAGGATTCCGACCCCGATGCCAATCCCGACAACGACGGTCCGCCGGTCGACGATGCGATCGACAACCAGGGCCAGGATGAAGACGATGCCGACTTCGCCTCGCTCGGCATCGCGGTCGGCATTCCGAGCCTGAACCTGTTCGGCCTGCTCGCCCTGATCGCGGTACTGCTGCTGTTCGGCACGCGCAGGCTGGTCAAGGCCCGCGACTGACATGAGCCGACGCCTCCCCGGCCGGGCCGGGGAGGTGGATGCGACGGGCCGGGGCATCGATCCGGCCCGGGCGGGCCCTCGCGGCGCCAGTCTCGTACAATCCGCCGATGCCTGCCCGAATCACCGATCTGCCGAAACTCCTCGCCGCCAGCGAACTCAAGCCTGTCTGGCTGATCGCCGGTGCCGAGCACCTGCTCGTGCTCGAAGCCGCCGACAGCCTGCGCGCGCGCAGTCGCGAGCTCGGTTTTTCCGAGCGCGAGATCCACGATGTCGACAACCGCTTCGACTGGAACGAGCTGGCGATGTCCGGTGCGGCGCTGTCGCTGTTCGCGACGCGGCGCGTGATCGAACTGCGCATGCCGACCGGCAAGCCGGGCAAGGAGGGTTCCGCCGCGATCAGCGCGTGGTGCGCCGATCCACCGCCGGACACCCTGCTCATGATCACCGCGCAGGAATGGAGCCGGGATCACGAAAAGGCAGCCTGGTTCGGCGCGGTGGACCGCACCGGCGTAGCCATGCCGGTGTGGCCGCTGAAACGCGAAGAACTGGCCCAATGGATGGCGTCGCGCATGAAGGCCCGCGGCCTCAATGCGACCCGCGACGCGATCGAGCTGCTGGCCGAGCGCACCGAAGGCAACCTGCTCGCCGCGGCCCAGGAAATCGACAAGCTGGCCCTGCTGGTCGGCTCCAGTACGCTCGATGTCGACACCCTCGAAGCCAGCGTCGCCGACGACGCGCGCTTCGATGCCTTCCGCCTGACCGATGCGGCCATCGCCGGCGATGCCACGCGCGCCCTGCGCATGGTCGGCGGCCTGCGTGCCGAAGGCGCCGAGGCCATCCCGCTGCTCGGCTGGCTGCTCAACCAGTTGCGCGTGCTGTCGCGGCTCGCCCAGGCCGGCAGCAACCTCAACCAGGCGTTCAGGACCGAGCGTATCTGGGATGCCAAGCAACCCGGTTTCAGGCGCGCCCTCAAGGCTGGCAATGCCGCGCACTGGGAGCGTTGCATCGTCCATGTCGCGCGCATCGACCGCATCGCCAAGGGCCGCGGAGATGGCGACGTCTGGCGCGAAATCGAACGCCTGATCACCGCCATCGCAATGCCGAAACGCGGCGCGGAACTGCTCGGTGCAAGGTAGCGCGCTTCGGCCGCTGGCCATCCTCGGCGGCACCTTCGACCCGGTGCATCTGGGCCACCTGCGCGTAGCCTGGGAAGCGGCCGAATTCCTCGATGCCGAGGTGCGCCTGATGCCGGCCAACGTGCCGCCGCATCGTCCGCAACCGGTCGCCAGCGCCGCGCAGCGCGTCGCCATGTTGCGTGCATCGCTCGAGGGCCAGCAGCGGCTGCGGCTCGACGACCGCGAACTGCGCCGCGACGGGCCGTCCTACACGGTCGACACCCTGATCGACCTGCGCGCCGAAATCGGCGCGTCGCAACCGGTGGTGCTGCTGGTCGGTGCCGATGCCTGGTCAGGCCTGCCCGCGTGGCATCGCTGGGAGGAACTGTTCGAACTGGCGCACATCGGCGTGCTCACGCGCGCCGGCCACGAGCCCGACGAGCCCGCCGCGCTGCATGGAAAAGTACATGCACGACGCACGACGCGCGTGGCGGATCTGTGCAGCAGCGCAGCGGGCCGCGTCATCGAACTGCGCGTGTCGCAGCTCGAGATTTCCGCGACCCACATCCGCAGCGAGCTGGCCGCCGGTCGCGAGCCGCGCTATCTGCTCGCCGACCGGCTGTTGGCGAACGCTTCCCTGCTCGCCGCCTATTCGACTGGCGCAGCCAACGGCTAGCCAGGCGCGCGGCTGCGATGCCGGCGCTCCTCGCGCCAGTCGCCGCCGCGGAATCCCGCGGTGCAGCAATGCGGGCATTTTCCAGGCCGCGTCGTGTTGCCGCGCCTTGTTCGATGTTCCGATGCACTGCAGCGCGAATCCGGTGCCGTCCAAACATCCCAAATACAGGTCTTGCTATTGCAGAAGGTTGCGGCTACTTTCGGCGCGCCCATACGCATGAGTACAGTCGCAGGCGCCACGTCTGTAAGGGGAGCGGGGCAGGCGTCACACCGATCCACCATCATCGTCATCTCTGGGGAGAGAGTTCGTGAAATGCAGACTTGTTGCATTATCCGCGTGTGCGCTTGTGTTTTCCTTTTCGACCGCCGTCCAGGCCCAGGGTATCGTGGCCAAGCAGCTCTCGGGTCCGCCCGACGAGTTCGCCTCGATGCGTTCGCCCGATCCGGCTGATTCGGCCATCTATTCGAAGAGCGCCCTCATCCCGGTCGAGATGAAGGCGGATGCTTCCGGCAGGCAGAGCTGGACCGGAAAGCTTCCGGTCGAGAACGGCCAGGCGCGTTTCATGGTGTTTTCGGGTGGATCGAACTGGCAGGCCACTCTGGCCGCGCCGGGACGCAATTCAGGCGCGACCCGGTCACTCGCGGCCACCTCGCGGAATACGGATTTCGGCATCGGCCAGGCGAATGTTGCCGGCGACCTGTACGTGCTCGACCAGGCCAAGAGCGGCGAGTATTCGATCACCCTGAAGGGGACCGCAGCAGGCCAGCGCGGCTTCCTGCTGATCGAGGGCGATCCGGCAACCGAACTGGTTTCCTATCCGACCCACCGCAAGCTCTGGGTCGGCGAACGGATCTCCTTCAACGCGGCATTGGTGAGCGAATCGCGGGGCAGTACCGTCCTGCTCGGCAGGGGCGCCATCGAGTCGGCCGAGTTGCGCGTGACCTCGCCTGACGGAAGCGTGGCGACCCATGCCATGTACGACGATGGCCGCCATGCCGACGGCATTGCCGCCGACGGCGTGTTCGGCGGCGATTTCCAGGCCAGCAGCGCAGGCAGCCACGTGGCGCAGGTGATCGTGCATGCCATCGATGGCAAGGGCCAGCGAGTCCTGCGCAGCGCCGAGCACGTGGTTCCGGTGGTTCGCAATACCCTGCGCCAGTCCGGTGCCGCGCTGCTGGCCGGCAAGGCGCTGGAGGGAACGCGACTTTCAATCGATACGGGCGTGCGCGCTGCGGATGACGGCGCCCACTACCGCGCCTATGCCGAAGTCTGGGGGACCTCGAAGGGCGGCGCGCAAGTACCGGTCGCCTGGGTGGCCGGCATGGTGACTGCGAAGAACGGCAATCTCGAGCTCGGTTTCGACGATCGCTGGGTGGCGCGTGCCGGTGCGGTCGCGCCGTTCGAGTTGCGCAACCTGCGCGTCGAGGATGCGGACAATTTCGTGCCGCTCGCGACCACGGATCGTATCGCCCTGGCCCTGCCTGCAACGAGCGGCCGCCAGGCCGACGGTGCGATTCCGCAGATCGACGAGGCAATGACGATGGGCGTGCGGCCGAGCGGTGGCGATGCCGTGCGCGGCGTCGGCAAGCGCCTGCTGCTCGTCCATGGCTATTGCTCGGGCGGAGTCTGGCCGGCGTCGCAGTTCTCCACGGCGTCGACTTTCCTCGATGTGAACAAGAACCGCAGCCATGATGCCTTTGCGCGCCTTCTGCAGACGTTCGGCAGCACCTGGAATTCGTTCGGAACCGTCGCCCACAGCCAGGGCGGCGCCGCCGCGCTGCACCTCTACACCTACTACTGGAGCGGCCTCGACAACGCCACTGGCAGCCGCCTGATGCAATCGGTCGGCACGCCGTACAAGGGCACCAACCTGGCCGGCATCCTGGCCACGCTGGGTTCGTGGTTCGGCGTCGGTTGCGGCAACAACAGCGACCTGAGCTACAGCGGGTCGGCCGCCTGGCTGGCCGGCATCCCGACCTCGGCGCGGGCCAAGGTCAACTACTACACGACGTCGTTCAAGTTCACCAACTGGTGGACCAACGACTACTGCAACTTCGCCACCGATCTGGTGCTGAGCGATCCGGAGGATGGCACCACCGAGCAGGTCAATGGCCAGCTCTCCGGGGGCGTCAACCGCGGGCATACGCTGGGACAGTGCCATACCACCGGCATGCGTGATCCGGCCCAGTACCTGGACAGCAGCCGCAACGCGACGATGAACACCAACGCCGCGCGCTAGCCGGCGCGGAGCCGCATCGAAGCGCCGGGGCCGCAGTCCCGGCGCTTTTTTTTATTGTGGCGGAGGGCCTGGGCGGTGGAGTCAGGAGCCTTCCGTCGGTGCAATGGAAATGACCACCTTGCCGCGAGCACGACCCTCTTCCAGATAGCGGATCGCTTGCGCGGTTTCCTCCAGCGGATAAGTGCGGTCGATGACCGGCGTCAGCTTGCCGGCGTCGACGAGCTGGCCAAGAAACCCGAGGTCGCCAGCGGACGGATGCGCAAGCATCATGCCCATGTGCTGCCTGACGAACGGCGATACGAAGAACGCCTTGATCGCCCCGGACATCGGGCCAACCCAGTTGCCCTCCGCGCCGCCCACGATGACCAGCCTGCCATCGGGCTTCAGGGCGCTTTTCATTTCGAGCAGGCCGCGATTGCCGACCATGTCGACGATCAGGTCGTAGCGGGTCCCGCCCGTGGCGAAATCCTCGCGCGTGTAGTCGATGACATGGTCGGCGCCGAGCGAGCGCACCAGTTCGACGTTTCGCGTGCTGCACACGCCGGTCACTTCCGCGCCGAATGATTTCGCGATCTGCACGGCAAACGTGCCGACGCCACCCGAGGCGCCATTGATCAGGACCTTCTGCCCGGCCCGGATGCCGCCTTCATCGCGCAACGCCTGCAAGGCCGTGATTCCGGCGATGTTGATGCCGGCGGCCTGTTCGAAAGTCAGCCGCGCCGGTTTCAGGGCCAGCGCGCGACCCTCCCGGACGGCGACGAATTGCGCGAGCGCTCCATCGGCGCCGCCGAAAACCTCGTCGCCCGGCTTGAACTTGCGCACGTCCTTGCCGACCGCCTCGACGACCCCCGCGAAGTCGACGCCCAACCGCGGGTCGGTCGGCGCACCGATGCCGCTGCCCAGTCGCATGATGTAGGGCGAGCCGCGCATGAAGTGCCAGTCCAGCGGATTCACCGCCGCCGCACGAACCTTGACCAGCACCTGGTCGTCGCCCATGCCGGGTTTTTCGACGTGCTCCAGCCTGAGCACCTCGGGTGGACCGTAGCAGCTGTAGGTGATCGCCTTCATGCGCGTTGCCGATTCGCCGGGATCCTGCGCCGTTGTGCAGGGCGAATCATGGCTGATGACGAGGGCCAGGATTCCCAGTGCGATGACGAAGACCACGACGATGACGCGAAGGAAGCGGAAAACAAAGCGAATCATCGATGAACCTCCAGGATCGCCCTTGCCAGTCGATAGCCGCCTTGCGCGACGACCGGCGGGCCGGGATCGTCGTCAGCGCGTCCGCCGAACTGAAGCCAACGCTGCCGCACTATGGTCGCGCCGATCCACGTGGCGCAAGCCGGCATGCGACGGACGACCGGACCGGGCTGACGGATTGCGCCATCCGCCGACGTGCGCCGGCAGGCGAGCATGCATGCGGCTGACCGGGGAGCGCCGTGACATCGTACACCGGACAGCAGGCCGGGCATCGGATCGCGACGGGCGCGGACCGCAGCGCCGGTAGCGCAGCCGCGCGGCGCGCACGAGTTGGGCGCGCCTGGGCGACGTCGCACGGAAATCCGCTGGGTTCCCCGGAATCGCTGCAAGTCGAGGCTTCCTGCGCCACCTGCGCGTCATCCGGCGTGTGCGGACTTCGAACTCATTTTCGCAATCGGGAAACCTTGCGCAACAGGCGTCGATCAGGTGTACTCCGGGGCGCGACGGCGGCATGGTGCGGGGGATCGCAGCACTTGCAGGGTGGGGAAGGCCCACGCCGGTTGCTTGTTCCGGTGGCGCGCAACGAGCGTGCGTTCAAGGCGAACCAGGGGAAAATCCGATGGCCAGAAGGCCGAGCTTGTCACCTGCGCGCGGGGGTCCGCTGCGGCGTGGATGGAATTCTTTCTTCGGCATCACGCTGGGAACGATGCTGCGCTGGGCATTCATGCTGGCCTTCGTGGCGGCGATCCTGGCGGTCGTCGGCTTCGTGCTGTTCATCCTGGTGCCGGTCAAGTCCATACCGGCCTATGAGAAAGTCGATACCTACGCCTATCTCGACCAGGGTTGGGGCGCCACGGCCGACACGCCGGACCGGCAGGCCTATTACTACACCGCGCAGGGCACTTCGATGCCGCAAGGCGCGCTGACCACGCCGCTGCGCTACAGCTGGTTCGTCAATCTCGAGATGCCCCTCGACGCGAAGCGCTTCGCCGAACCCGAGCACATGCAGCGCTACCGCTTCATCGTCGATCCGCAGCCGACCGCAGCCAATCCGGATCGCCTGCCGGTCGGCTTCACGCGCCACTTCGATGCGGCGCTTGGCCAGTACGTGCTCGACATCACCTGCGCGGCCTGCCACACCGGCGAGATCCACGCGCTGAAGGACGGCAAGACCACGGCCATCCGCATCGACGGCGGCCAGGCCATGCACGAATTCACCAACATGCAACGCGGCGCCTTCGGCCCGACCCTGGTTGCCTCGATGCTGTCGACCTGGGCCAACCCGTGGAAGTTCGAGCGCTTCGCGAAAAAGGTGATCGGCGCGCGCTACCCCGAGGGCAAGTCCGACCTGCACGGCGAACTGCTGGACACGATCAGGGCGTTCGCCACGCAGGGCCAGAACAGTCCGTTGCGCCACCTGTATCCGGTGACCGAGGGATTCGGGCGCACCGATGCGCTCGGCCGCATCGCCAACACGGTCTTCGGCGATCACCTGGTCGCCAGCAACTACCAGGACGCCACGGCGCCGGTCAGCTATCCCTATGTCTGGAACATCTGGAAGTTCGACTGGGTGCAGTACAACGGATCGGTCAAGCAGCCGCTGGCGCGCAATATCGGCGAGGCGCTCGGCGTCGGCGCGGTGATCCGGCTTACCGATGCCTACGGCAATCCCGTGCCCGAGGAACAGCGCTATGTGTCTTCGGTGAACATTCCGAACCTCGATCGCATCGAACATACGCTGCAGAAACTGACACCGCCGCGCTGGCCCGAGGAACTGCTCGGGCCCGTCGACCAGGAGCTGGCGGCACGCGGCAAGGCCCTGTTCGACACCCATTGCCAGGGTTGCCACGGACCGCATCCGGCCGATCGCGCGCAGCAGCAGGCCAGCGCGCCGGGCAAGCCGTGGCCGGGCACGGAATGGAAGATCGAGGTCATCCCGGTCGAGCACATCGGCACCGACCCGAGCGAGGCCAACGGATTCGTCACGCGGCGCTACGACCTCGGCAAGGCCGGCCTCACGCGCGAGGAAATCAGCCGCGTACTGCGTCCGCAGCTGATCCGCAACCTCGCCCGCAACGTGCGCTGGCATCTCGATGATCTCATCGCGGCGCGGACGTCGGCGAAGCAGCCGCCCGCCGGCCTGCCGGAACTGCTCGCCGCCTATCCCGATCCGGATGCGCACGAAGTGCCGTCGATTCCGCAGGCAAGTTTTGCTGCAATTGCCGCTGCCGTGGGCGAGGCAGGGGCGGTCGCCGACACGATCTCCGCGCCGTCGTGGGAATGCGACCTGGCGTGCAAGACGAAGACGCTGTTGCACGAAGTGACGGCGGGCGTTTCCGACATCGACCGCCAGCTGGACGCCATCGACGTGACCAGCCTCAGCGAAGGCGAGGGCCTGAACATCCTCGGCCTGATGATCAAGGCGAAGTATTTCGCCGACAACCGCATTCCCTGGGAGCAGCAGATGTGCCTGGGCGGATTCGGCACGCTCGACCTGCCGCAGCAGGTTGCCGGCTACAAGCCGCGCCCCCTCGAGGGCGTCTGGGCGACGCCGCCCTTCCTGCACAACGGCTCGGTGCCGAACCTGTACCAGATGCTGTTGCCGCCGGAGCAGCGCAGCGCGCGCTTCTTTGTCGGCCGGCGCGATTTCGACGCGAAGCAGGTGGGCTACGTCAGCGAACCCGCCGATTCGGACGAAGACAACGGCTTCTGGTTCGACACTTCGATCGATGGCAACCACAACAGTGGTCATGCCTTCGTTGCCACGCCGGAGCAACTCGAAGCGGCACGCACCGATCCCGAGGCGCACGCGCTGCCTTCGGGCGTGATCGGTCCGTTGCTCAGCGACGAGGAGCGCTGGGCGATCGTCGAGTACCTGAAGGTCCATCGTGACCTGCCGGCGACACCATCCGATTTCGCGCCACCGGATTGCTGGAAGTAACACCGGCCTTGCACCACGGGATGAAAGCATGAGGAATGAGGGCGACAACGCCGCGGACTATGCGGCGGATTTCGAGCCGGTGCGCCTGGCCGAGCGTGAATGGCTCGCCGAGCGGCGCAAGGCAGCCGGCCTGCCGCCACCCGGCGACGACGTGGCCGGACTCGCGTTCTCCGGCGGCGGCATCCGTTCGGCCACGTTCAACCTCGGCGTCCTGCAGGCGCTGGAATCCGCCGGTATCCTCGGCAAGGTCGACTATCTTTCCTCGGTCTCCGGTGGCGGCTATGTGGCGTCGTGCTACAGCTGGCTGCGGGCCAGGCTCTGGCCGGTTCCCGCCGCTGGCGTGTTCAGCGCAGCCGTTGCCAACGAAGAGGGCAGCGTGCTCGACTGGTTGCGCGGCCATGGCAAGTACCTGGTCAGCCAGCGCGGCTTTTCGATCTGGACGCTGGTCGCGTCGATCCTCGCGGCGACCTTCGTCAATGTGCTCGTGCTCGGCCCGCCGTTGCTGGCGACCGTGTATGCCATGACCCTGGGCTGGCTTCCGTTCGGATGGCCGGACTGGCTGGCCCTGCCGGGCGGACAGGTGCCGCTGGGTCATCACGGATTCCTGCTGCTGCTCCTGCTCGGCAGCGCCAGCCTGGCCGCGTTTCCGCTCATCGCCATCGCGTTCGCCGTGGTTTCCGGCATCGCGCGGCGCGGCTCCGAACACCGGATCGATCGATTGCGTGTCGCCATGGGCCGCATGATCGTATTCGGACTCGGCTTCATTGCCGTGGGCCTGATCCCGCTGGCCGAATCGCTCGGCGAAATGGCCGAGCATCTGTTCGCGATGCGATACGCCGATGCGATCGGCAGGCATGCCTCCTACCTGGTGCCCGTGCTGGGCGGCATCGCATCGATGCTGCTCGACCGGCGCAAGGGCCGCGACAACAGCGGACGCCTGACCACGATCGGGCTCAGCCTGCTGGTCTATGGCCTGCTCATCCTCAGCTATCACCTGGCCGTGCACATGGCCTGGCTGCAGTCGCCGGTGTTCCTCGGCTTCCTCGCGCTTTCGGTCGTGCTTGCGCTGACCTGCAACATCAACCGCATCTCGATGCATGCCTACTACCGGGCGCGCCTGAGCAACGCATTCCTGCCCAACGTGGTCGGCAAGGGCGAGCCCGATCCGGGCCGCTTCGACCTTTCCAGGATCGACCCCGCGCATGGCGCGCCGCTGCACCTGATCAACACGACCCTCAATACCACTAGTTCGGACAATCCGAAGCTGTGCAGCCGCGAAGGCGCCAGCTTCTTCTTCTCGCCGGTCTACACCGGTTCCACCGATACCGGCTTCCGGCGCATCGACACCTATGCGCGCGGGGCCATGGCCCTGTCCAATGCGTTCACGATCTCGGGCGCGGCGCTGGACCCCGACATGGTCGAGACGCGCGCGCGCTCGGTCTCGTTCCTGATGGCCCTGTTCAACGTGCGACTCGGCTTCTGGGCGAGGAACCCGAAATTCGGCGACCGGCCCGCGCCGCCATTGCCGTGGTGGTGGATCTTCATCACGCGCGAAATGCTCGGCATCGGGCTCGATGAAAACCATCGCCACGTACACCTCTCCGATGGCGGCGGTTTCGAGAATCTCGGCATCTATGAACTGATACGCCGGCGCGTACGCTACCTGGTCGTCACCGACGCCGGCGCCGATCCGCAGACCACGTTGAGCGATCTCGGCCGCGCCATCGAGCGCGTGCGCGTGGATTTCGGTGCCGAGATCGACATCGATGCCG
The DNA here is from genome assembly GCA_036734345.1 of Dokdonella sp. GTDB lineage: Bacteria > Pseudomonadota > Gammaproteobacteria > Xanthomonadales > Rhodanobacteraceae > Dokdonella. Next base: position 76,427 of record DAIMYT010000003.1, read on the forward strand.
ATCGCCTGTACCGCCAGCGCGACATGGCGCTGCAGCAGAGGCCCTACGCCATGGGCCGCATCCGCTATGCCGACGGCAGCGTCGGCCAGATCCTCTACATCAAGCCGACCCTGTGCGCAGGACTGACCGCCGACATCTACGCTTACTGGCGCGCGAACCCGGCCTTCCCCGACGAGCCTACCTCCGAACAGTTCTTCGCCGAACCGCAATTCGAGGCGTATCGGGCGCTCGGCCAGCAGATCATCGCGCAGCTTCTCGGCACTTCGCCACCTGCGGGCATCGGCGAGTGGTTCGAGTCGATCCAGGAGCGACAGGCGCAGGCCTAGCTCCGACGGGATAGCGCCGGAGCCGGGCCCTGGCCCATTCGCTTCGGCGCACGCGGCCTATAGACTCTTCAGGTATTCCAGCAGGTCGCCCTTGTCGGCGGCAGCGAGCGTGGTCCCGTATGCGTGCCCCGCATTCGAATTGCCGGGCAGGGTGGTATCGAACGCACTGGCATGCTCGCCGCGTGCGGCGGCGAGACCGACCGTCTGTGGATCGAACTCGCGGCTGCCGACATAGAAATGACCAATGCGCTCGGCCGCTGGCTTGAGCAGTTCGGCGAGGCTCGGAACCGAGCCGTTGTGCAGGTAGGGTGCCGACGCCCAGATGCCACTGAGCGGGCGTGCCTTGTAGCCATCGGGATGGCTGTCTAGCGCAGTCTTGATCACGCCGTGGTAGCTGCCGACGGCTTCGCGCACCGTCGCCAGCGGATGGCCGAGCGCGGCACCGACGGCGGCATGCACGACGAGGTCCGAGGTCTGTGCCCTGGCGCCGAGGTCGGGTCCGAACACGACGCCCAGCTTGCGTCCTTCGAACGCGCCGCTGTCGGAAACCGAATCGAGGAAGTTGCGCACCATGCGCGGATCGGTGCCGACTTCGTCGAGCGGCGTGACATGTGCCTTCAATTCGCGCTTGGGTTCGTCGCGGTTGGACAACTGATGGCAGGACAGGCATTGCGCCGCGTAGATTGCGGAACCGCGGTCGACCCGCACGCTGTCCAGCGCGCCGAAAACGGCGGTCGGCCACTGCGGTGCCTGCAGGGCGTACAGGTCGTTTTCGATCTGGTCGAGATGGCTGAAATCGATCGAGGAGGCATAACCTTCGATGCCCTCGTGTCTGGAGATGTCCAGCGATCCGTAAACGGCCATTGCGGTGGTGATGTTCTGCAGCAGCGGGCCGGGTCCGGCGTTGGGCGCCGAACCGTTCCACTGCACGACATCGAGATGCGGCGCGTCCCAGAGCACCGGATAGCTGACCGGGGCATCGGGCGCCCGGCGGTTTTGCGGAAGGCCGAGGAACTGCACGGCGACCGCATTGAAGATCTGCCCGAAGGCGTCGAGCCGGCCGTGGCCATACGGCACATCGACTGCGTTCATGCGGTGCCGCGCGGCCAGGCGGCCGGCGAGTGCGCCGAGTTCCTGCCGCAACGACGTGCGCTGGTCCTGGCTGGCCTGCACGGCATCGGCGAAGCGAGAGAAGACCTCGTCATCTGCCAGCGTGGCTTGCAGGCTGTCCACGAGACTGGCTTCGAAGGCGTCGAAGTCGAGTGTTCCCTGGCCACCATCGAGGCGGATGCGCTTGTCCTGGTAGCGGACTTCGCCGGTATGGCAGGCCGCGCAACCGAGGCCAGTCCATTCGCGGCCCGTTGCGTCCGCCTCGCGGGTGAAGCCCAGCGGAAAACCATCCGGATTGGCGGGCGTGGGCGACTGCACGAGAAAGCCCAGTGCGTCCATGTTCGCGTCCGTCATGAAGCGTTGGCCGGTGCCGGCCTGCTCGAGCGCCTTCAACCATGCGGTCGGAATCAGGCGCGAGCCGAACGAGGTGAACCAGGCGCGCTGCTGGACCCCGGCGCTCCAGCCCTGCTCGAGACTGATCGTCCCTTCGCCGCCGGCAACGGCTGCGCCGCTGGCGATGGGTTTTTCCGTCGGCCCGCAGGCGGCAATCGGCGCGATCAGCAGGACAACCGCCAGGCATTGGCGAATACGCATGGATCGAACTCCCCGGGTCGTTGCAGCCTGCTATTCTAGCGGCGAACCGCGTTCTTCGAACGGCCTCAGGGGAGCCGACCAGACACAATGTCCAAGCATTGGATCCGAATGGTCCTGGTGCTCCTTGTGCTTGCGTTCGCTGCCGCGGCCGCCGCCGAGGAGCAGGCGACGAGTATCGACGGGGAGTTTTCGCACAACTCGGTCATTCCCGAGATGTATGTGCTGGAAGATGCCGGTGGCAAGCTGGATTTCGATGCCGTGCGCGCGTCGGCCGGTTTCAAGCCGGTGCCGGCCATCGGCACAAACTTCGGCTTCACGCGCTCGACCTGGTGGGTGCGCTTCACCCTGGCCAACCCCGGCGACGACGATCGCCACGTCCTGCTGCGCGAAGACTACCCGCTGATCGATTTTCTCGACCTGTGGGTGCCGGAGCGTAATGGCGGCTGGCGGCACACCGCAACCGGCGATCGCACCGTGTTCTCGACGCGCGAATTCATCCATCGTGATTTCATCTTCGATCTCGATGTACCGGCGGGTTCGCAGCGCACCTTCTATCTGCGCGCGCATTCCGGCGGGCCGGTAGACCTGAGCCTGACCCTGAACGGGCCGCACGCCCTGATCTCGACCCTGAGCGTCGAACAGCTCGCCTATGGCGCCTACTACGGCGGATTCGTCGTCCTCGTCCTCTACAACTTCTTCATCTTCCTGATTGTTCGCGATCGCGCCTTCATCTTCTACCTGCTGTATGCGGCGAGTTACGGCCTCTACTTCGCCATCCACAATGGGCTGGCGTTCCAGTTCCTCTGGCCGGACAGCCCGGCCTGGGGCAACCAGGCGTTGCTGGTCATGCTGTCGTTTTCGCTGATCTTCGGCATGCAGTTCACGCGCACCTTCCTCGATACCCGCGGCTTCGCGCGTCGGCTCGACACCCTGGCCGTCGTCACCCAGGTGCTGGCCGCTGTCGGCCTGGTCGCTTCGTTCGTCTTGCCGTATTCGTTGCTGATCCTGCCGGTGGCGGTCCTGACCGTGGTCGTCACCGCATTGATCATGGCACTCGGCACGCTCGGGCTCGTCAAAGGCTACAGGCCGGCCCGGTATTTCATGATCGCCTGGGGCATGCTGCTGGTCGGCGTGCTTGCCTACATGCTGAAGGTATTCGGCGTGCTGCCGCACAACCTGCTCACCCAGAACGGATTCCAGGCCGGGTCGCTGGTCGAGATGGTGCTGCTGTCGCTCGCCCTGGCCAGCCGCGTGCGTGAACTGCAGCGGCAGAGTCGCACCGACACGCTGACCCGGGTGCCGAACCGGCGGTCCTTCGACGAAGTGGCCGGTGCCGAATTCGATCGCGCAAAGCGCGGCAACGGCGCGATGGCGCTGCTGGTCATCGATATCGACCACTTCAAGCAGTTCAACGACCGCCACGGGCACGCCCGCGGCGACGAAGTGCTGAGGCTGGTCGCAGACAAGCTTTGCATCGGCGTGCGCCGCGGCGACAGCGTCTGTCGCTACGGTGGCGAGGAATTCGCCGTGGTCCTGCCGGGAACCACGAGCAAGGACGCCGCGGTGGTCGCCGAATCGCTGCGCAGCATGATCGAGTCCACCCTGCCGGTCGAGGCGCCGGTGACGATCAGCGTCGGTGTCGCCAGCACGCGCGACCGCGAATTCGCCAGCCTCGACGAACTGTTCAAGGCCGCCGACCGCGCGCTGTACCGGGCCAAGGATCTCGGCCGCAATCGGGTGGTCTGCTCCGACGGATAGGGCAGGCGCCGACCGCCGCCATCGGTTCGCCTGCAAACGATGTCCGCTATGGTTTGGTCGATCTCAGGACAGCGGTTTGGCCGGCACCACGTTCTGCCCGATCGCGTCCATGATCGGCTTGATCAGGTCCATCGGCAGCGGGAACACGATGGTCGAGGACTTGCCGTTGTTGGACATGTCGACGAGGGTTTGCAGGTAGCGCAATTGCAGGGCCTGCGGCTGCTGCGACAGCATCGCCGCGGCATCGCGCAGTTTCTCGGAGGCCTGCAATTCACCTTCGGCGTGGATTACCTTGGCGCGCCGTTCGCGTTCGGCCTCGGCCTGGCGGGCGATGGCGCGGATCATCGAATCATTGAGGTCGACGTCCTTGATTT
>DAIMYT010000004.1:0-15135 GCA_036734345.1 Dokdonella sp.
CCGACCCTAAAGGCGACAAGGGACGGGTTTCTCCGCAAGATCTTCTGGCCAATTGACGAGAAGCCGATTGAACTCCCCGAGCGTTTCGCGCCTGACGTGGCGCTCGTAGAAAGGCACCGCCAAATCATGATGAGAGCCATAGGCTGAATAGGGAAAGGCGTCGATTCCAACCCGGTACATGGTTCCTTTTGACGCACTGCATCGCGCCGCGCGATAGCACGAACATCTTGCACAACGGCGCCGTCACCCCAAACGGCTAAAGCATCAACGCTTCGTATCAGCGCGATTCAGTGCCGGTGACAAGCTTCACCATTTCGGGATCCGCGATGAGGCGGTCTGCCCTGAGCGCTTCGATGAACTCGCGCATTCCGCGCAAGGCGTCCTCACGCTTGGGTTTGGGCGCGAACCAGGCTCCCGAAAGCCAGTGGCGGACTGCATCCCACCGCGGCGTCGACGAAATCTCCATCAGGTGCGGATAGCGTTTTCCCGATTCCGGTACGCGCTTCCACGGCCAGAACACCCAGCCGCTGACGTTGCATTTGGAATCTTCGAACATGCCGATGACCGAGGTCACCCATTCGATGGTGTGCGCACCGATCTCGCCGTTCCAGATGGGCACCTGCAATTCTCTCGAGATCTTCGCAAACTGCCTGTGTCTGCTCTCTGCGATGTCGGAGCCGAGCAGATTATAGGTATGAAACGCCAGCGCCTGATTGCTGTCGACTCTCCTCGCGAACATGCGGAGATCATCGGATGCGATGCCTGCGCCGGACAGGATGTCCATGTGATCAGCGTCGACTTCGCGTATCGCTTTGATGGTCCGAACATAGATGTCGACCAGCTTCTGACCCGGTACAAACAACGGAAGCTGCGGCTCATTCAACAGGTCATAGCCTGCGATGCCGACACCACCGTGACCGTGGCCAATGGCGGCGGCGGTGGTGGCGGATCGACCAGCGTGAGCTTCAGCAACGAGGATGCCAACGACGGCTACGTGAAGGCCGCGGCGAACGGCAGCGGCGCTGCGGTCGGCACGCTCGAATCAAGCTATGGCCTGGCGATCGGGCGCGGCAGCGACGGCAAGTTCAACCGTGCCGTGCTCTCGTTCAATACGGCGTCGATTCCCGATGGCGCGACGATCACCGCGGCCGTGCTCAGCGTCGACTACGGCAGTGCCTATGGCGATCCGTGGAGCAACCCGACCGGCAACACGCTGGTAGTCGACGTGCGCAACAGCTGCTTCGGTGCCTGCACGATCGAGGCCTCCGATCATGGCGCCACGGCCACCGCCAGCGCGGTCGCGCAGATCGCCCGGTTCGGCAGCGGCACGCAGCACAGCTCCGCGCTCTCCGCAGCAGGCCTCGCCGCGATCAGCAAGGCCGGCCGCACCCAGGTCAGGCTGCGTTTTGCATCCGACCAGACCAGTACGAATTACCTCTGGATCCAGCATGGCGCGAGCGCGCAACTGACGGTGGAGTATGTGATGCCGTGAATTGCGAGGAATGAAGTGTGATGCCTGGCCGATGATCGGTGCGAAGCGACGGGCAAGCGCCGGCATCCATCATCATGCGCAAGTCGCAACCGAGCACCCCTCGCCGTCAACTACCCCTCACCGTCATCCCGGCGCAGGCCGGGACCCAGTGCCTCCGCTCTTCGATACCAACGGAAAGCCACTCCCTGGCAGGTGCACTTCAGGTCAGTTGGTTGATGTCGTCGCCTTCGCCGACGCTCTGCAATCCTGAGATTCCTGGATCCCGGCCTGCGCCGGGATGACGGCGAGGGGGTTCCGGGATCTTCGGCCTGATCACGCTTTCCAGACTTCGCGGCAGGAAGGTTCGACGGGGAACTGGTTCAATCGAGTGGCTGCAACGATCAGGTCGACCGGGATACGAAGGATGAAACCCTGCAGCGCACGACCGGGACGAAGCGGCTGCTGGTATCGTGCGTGCCGAAACCAGCACTCCCGGGAACTGCCATCAATGCGCGCGTTTGTTGTCAGGGCAAGGTCGGCCCCCACCGACAGCCAAACCTTCCTGGCCGAAGTCGGCAGGGATGCCCATACCGAAATCCTCGCCCACACGCTGATGAACGCCATCTTCGTGGCGCAGTCGCATCGCGCCGACGTCGTCGTGTACCTGGTGCTCGAAAGCACGAAGGACTACTCGCGCACGATCAGCTTCAGTTCCAACGACATGCGCGATATCGGCGGCTTCCACGAACAGGCCCTGCTCGGCAAGATTTCCCGGGCGCTGGATGCCTCGCGCGGTATGGGCAAGGAGGAAAGCCGTCCGGTCGAGCCGGGCATCGTCGTGCGTACGATCAGCTTCGAAAAGCTGGTGCATGAGCTCGCCTGGGACCATCAACTGTATGTCATGGACCGCAAGGGCGCGCCGATTCGCGGCCGGAAATTCGCCGGCAATCCGTGCTTCCTGCTGACCGACCACATGCCGATGCCGAAAAAGAGCTTCAACACCCTGGCCCGCCTCGGCACCGAGAAGATCTCGCTCGGGTCCCGGATGCTGTTTGCCTCGCAGTGCGTCGTGCTCATCCACAACGAACTCGACCACGGCGAAAAGGGGACGGAGGAATCATCCGTTTGAAACGCTGATCCCGCGCGGGAAGAGCTTTACCACAGCCAGGCCAGCAGGAGTTCCGGCTCACCCGCCCCGTTCGCCAGAAATGGGGCGGGTGATTGTCAGTTCGGAGGGGACTCAGTTGCCGCGGTCACCGCGATCGCCTTTCCTGTCGTCACTGTCCTTGCCATCGCGCTCGCCACGCTTGCCGCTGTCCCTGGCCTTTCCATCGCCATCTCCGCGCTTGTCGCGGTTCTGTGAGTTTCCGCCGCGGTTGTCGCGCTGCTGGCGCTGCTCGGGCGCATTCGATCGTCCCTGCCGCTCGCCGCGGTTTGCATCGGGGCGCGAGGATGGGCCTGCGGGCGGCCCCTGGCGTGCGTCGGTACGCCTCGGTTCGCTGGATCTCTGTCGTGCCGGCTCGGATCCTTGCTGGCGACCCGAGCGTGGCGTCCGGTTGACATTGATGCTGTCGGTGTCGCGGACGGTCCGTCGCGTGTCACGCCGATCGTTGCTGCGACCGTCGTTTCGACGGTCATTGCGGCCGTCGCGTCTGTTGTCGCGACGGTCGTCCCGACGGTCGTCCCGCCTCGCATCGCGATGCCGGGACGAACTGCGATGCCGGATCGGGCGGTCGTACCAGCGGGCGCGATCGCGGTAGAACGAGCGATGGTTGTAATGGCTGCCCCAGTAGTCGCCGATGACGAAGCTGATGATCGGAACGCCGAACTGGACGCCATAGCCGTAAAGCGGGACACGCCGGTTCTGGTATTGATATTCGATGTAGTCGCCGGAAACCCAGCCGCGCTCGCCGTAGGCATCCACGTCGCACCATTGGTAGTCGTCGATGCAACCGTATACGGATATCGCCGAGCCCGACCGGATGGTCGTGATCAGCGGGTAGTCGATGTCCGGTGCGGCGCGCATATTGAGATTGACCGTCACGTAGCCGCTTTGCGCCTGGGCAGACAACGAGGCAGCGCACAGCAACAAGGCCACGGCAAGCCATGTCATTCGTTTCATGGGGGTCTCCGGTGTCGTCAAGGGTGACGCGCCTCGCCCGCCTCGGATGGATTCGACGAATCTGCGCGCCCCACTATCGCCGCCGGTTACGTGAACTCCTGCTGATGCGCGTGTGAGGATTCCGTTTGTGGCGGTCCGCGGCGTCGACAAGGGCCGCAGGAGCGGCCCTGGACCGGGCTGGCCAAAGCACCCGGCGAGTGCCGCAAGGCACCGGTTAAGTGGCCATCACACACGGGCGGTTAAGCTGAACATGCTGGCGCACCCTCTGTTGCGCCACCACGGAACAAAGGAGAGACACATGCACAAGATCCCTACCGGTACCTGGGTCGTCGTTGCCGATGGCACGCAGGCCCGCCTGTTCCACAACATCGGCAAGCAGGATGCGCTGAAACTGAAGCAAGTCGATCTGATCAAGTCCGGGGATGCCGACGCGCAGGGCCAGGGCCCGTCGGGCCATCGTCCGATTGATTCAAGCCAGGAGCAGACCGAGGAAGCCACATTCACCAAGCAGCTGGCCCATCGACTCAACGCCGCCGCGTTGAAGCACGAGTTCGAACACCTGTTTCTCGTCGCCGACCCCACGACAATGGGCGAGATCCGGCCGCAGCTTCACGTCGAGACGAGCAAGCGCATCAGCGGCGAGTTGACCAAGACGCTGACCAACTCCAGCGTGGAAGACATCGTCAAGATCCTCAAGTCCCACGACTGACGCCGGCTCGCGCAAGCGGAACCGGCATGATGCTGGAAACCCCAGGTGTTACGGACCGCGCCCGCTGTCACGCGGGTGGCGGAGCCTCTCCGTGCGAGCGTGGCGGCGCACGCGCGACCCGGTCAGCATCGCGCCGGGTGAATCATCTGGCCGCTTCGTTCGGCCGCGTCCGGCGTTGATGGCGAGTCCGCAGCACGTGGTCCCACAATGACGTGGTCACGCCGAAATTGGCATTCGGATGGAAGTGGTGGACGTGGTGGCGCGCGGCCCATGAGCGCAGCCACGGGTGCCGGAAGCGTCGGGCGTGGATGATGAAATGGCCAAGCCCGTAGGCGACGTAGCCGAAGGCGATGGCGCCACCGAGCAGGCAGGCGTGGCTGCGCGGCATGGTCAGTGCGAACAGCACGGTCAGTGCGAGCAGGATCGCCGAAGGGAGGAAGAACGGCAGCGCATCATAGCCCTGCGGATCGCGGTGATGGGCGGTGTGGCCGCGCGAGTACATCGAATCGGGACCGTGGAAGATCCAGCGATGGAACACATACTCGATGAAGCTGAAAACGACCAGCCCGGCGAGCACGGTCAGGAAGGCGGTCAGCCATGAGCCGTCGTGGATGCGAACGCCGGCGCCGAGCAGGGCCGTAGCCAGGCTTCCGGTGAAGGCGAACTCGAGCCAGTAATTGGTCCGCGTCGCCGACATCCGGATGATGCCGGCCAGGGTCGCGGAAGCAAGGCCGCGCAATGTCGCGAACATTTCATGCGGGCGGCGGCGATTCGACGATCTGCGCAGGGCATTCAAGCGGTGGCTTCCTGGTCGGGGCGGAAAGACCTTCGCACCGGACGAACGGGGCGCCCAAGGTGCGTTGGCGTGCATTGTGACAAAAACGAAGGGTGCCCTGCTGGCCATTCCGCAGGACGGATACGCCACTGCCGCTTGGCGTCGGTCGCACCGCCCATCGCGCCGGCATGCCAGGCCCGCGACGGGGGCCAGACTGCGCCAGGAACATTTCGCCAACCTGTCGGAGTGACCGGCGATCAGGCCTCCCGTTGCGTCGTGCAGCGGGCATGGCCGTTTGGCCCGGTCCATACCCCGTGAAAGCGCCGCACAGGGTACACCGTTTCCGGGACGCCGCACCCCCGCATGGTTCCGCGGGTGCTGCCCGAGCCCGGGGTTATCGGCGGCGGGCGCCTCGGCCTGCACTTGACGCGACACCACGAACGCCCGATCTTGCGCCGACCTGAATTCGGGAACCCGCCATGCAATTCCTGCTCCTGATCTATACCGACGACGCAATGCTCGATGCCTTGCCCGAGGGCGAGTTCGATTCGCGGATGAAGCACTGCTTCGAAAACGCCGACGACCTGCGCGGCAAGGGCACTTTGGTCGAATCGCAGCAGCTCGAGGCACCTTCGACCGCGAAGAGCGTGCGCATCCGCAACGGCAAGCTCGCCGTCGTCGACGGTCCGTTCGCCGAGACCAAGGAGATGCTCGGCGGCTTCAACCTGATCGAGGCGGCCGACTACGACGAAGCCGTGCGCATCGCCGCGACGTTTCCCTGGGCCCAGACCGGCTGCATCGAAGTGCGTGCCGTGCGCGACATGGACGCCGTGCGCCGGCGCGTGGGCGCCTGAGGTTCGCATCGGGTCACCGCGATATGGTCTCTGAATCGATCTTCCGGGACAGGGAGTCGTAATGTTCGCGTGTATCCAGTTGGCCGTCGTCATTGGTGTCAATTTCGACGCGAGTCAATTTGCCGAGATGGAAGTGTTCGACGCGCCGTGGCAGGCCGCTTGCCGGGTCGAGATATTCGACTGATTCGACCACCCCGTGGACGAAGCGCGTGCGCAAATCGATCCTGCCGTCGCCATCCGTGTCGGCATCGGCCGTCTCGACATTGCCGCGCCAGTACTTCAATCGGGTTTCCATCGTGCCGTCGAAATCATCGTCGGCCTCTGAAGTCTTGATGAGACCGCGGCGGTCATAGCGGAAAATGGCATCGACCTTGCCGTCAAGGTTTCGATCGGTCTCCGTTTTCAGCGCGAGGCCGGCGGGGGAATAGGTGGTTCGTTCATCTAAGAGGCCATCGTCGTTGTAATCGATTCCGCTGACATCCGTCGGCGACTGGAAATACAGGAAGGACCCTCCGATGCCGATGGCCAGTCCGGTCAGGAAGACGAGATAGGCCGAAGACAGCTTGCGCGGCGGAGACTTCAACGTTGGTGTGGAATGCGCCCTTGAAGCTTCCCAGTGCTCGATGACCTTGCGCGCGCGTGCGTGGTCCGCCTCGTCCACGGTGAGTCGCACGAGGCCGCCCGCGGGCAGTTCGCCAATCCCTCCCTGGAGATATTCGCCCTCGATGCGCGCATCAATGCCCTCGGACTCGAGCAGGTCGACCAGCAGTTGCGCTTCAATGCCATCGCTGGGCCGGTAGAGGGTCTTCAAGATCGGTCCTCCTTGACGGGCAGGGTGCGCGCTGCGAGCCGAGACTCAGCCGGCGCTGGCGAAGCCAATCATGGGATGGCCGGAATCGCCTTGCAACCGGTCAACACGTGGGCGACTACAATCGCCGGTGTGCCGAAGGCGCGCCGGGCGGGCCCCCTGCTGGCATCCGCGGACCACGATGGCATGCCCGCTTGGCCTCGTCACCTAACCCCGTTTCACGGCAGCCGCGTATAGTGACCGCAATGCTCAGAATTCCGGACAAGGCGGGGCCAAGGGCTGCGAAGGCGGCCGGCAGTCGCGCACCAGGGACTCCGCCGCATTCCACGGAAAAGCCGCTGCGCAGCGTCGGCAGGAAGCAGGTCCTGGGCTGGAAGGAAGCGGTCGTGCTGACCACGCTGGGCGGCATCCAGCTGCTGGCCAAGCTCGATACCGGTGCGCGCACCTCGGCCCTGCACGCCGTGGACATCATCTACATCAAGCACCGCTCCGCGATCTGGGTCGAATTCGACCTGCCCGACATCGACCAGTCCAGGCGGCACCGCTTCTGCCTGCCGCTGGCCGAGCACCGCTCGGTCAAGAGCTCGATCGGCACGAGCCAGATCCGCCCGGTCATCGTCCTCGAATTGAGCATGGCCGGCCAGGCCTGGTCCACCGAAGTGACCCTCACCGATCGTTCGGACATGGAGTTGCCGATGCTGATCGGTCGATCGGCCCTCAAGGGCCGCTTCGTCGTCGATCCGGCGCGCACGCGGCTGGCCGGGCACGGCGCGGCCTTGCCTGTCCAGCATCCGGTCCAGAAGAAACCGAAATCCACCACGCGCAAGAAGTAAGACCCACGGAGAATTCCAATGAAAATCCTGATGCTCGCGCGCAACCCCAATCTCTATTCGCACAAGCGTCTGGTCGAGGCCGCGGAGGCGGCCGGGCATACGCTCGACATCGTCAACACCTTGCGCTGCTACATGAACATCACCTCGCATCGCCCCGAGGTCTACTACAACACGCAGAAGCTCACCGGCTACGACGCGGTGATTCCGCGCATCGGCGCCTCGATCACGTTCTATGGCCTGGCCGTGCTGCGCCAGTTCGAGATGATGGGCGTCTATCCGCTCAACGAGTCGGTCAGCATCGGTCGTTCCCGCGACAAGCTGCGTTCCATGCAGTTGCTCGCGCGCGATGGCATTGGGCTGCCGGTGACCGCGTTCGCGCACGATCCCAAGCAGACCGAAGAAGTTCTGAAAGTGGTCGGCAATGCACCGGTCGTGATCAAGCTGCTGGAGGGCACCCAGGGCATCGGCGTGGTGCTCGCCGATACCCAGCGTTCGGCCAAGTCGATCGTCGAGGCTTTCCGCGGCGCGCACGTCAACATCCTCGTGCAGGAATTCATCAAGGAGGCCGGCGGCGAGGACATCCGCGCGTTCGTGATCGGCGGCAAGGTCGTCGCCGCGATGCGCCGCACTGGCGCCGAGGGTGAGTTCCGCTCGAACCTGCATCGCGGCGGCAGCGCGAAGACGATCAAGATCACCGCCGAGGAACGTTCCACCGCCATCCGTGCAGCCAAGGCGATGGGCCTGAATGTCTGTGGCGTCGACATGCTGCGTTCCAACCACGGCCCGGTGGTCATGGAGGTCAATTCCTCGCCGGGCCTGGAAGGCGTGGAGAAGGCGACCGGCATCGACGTCGCCGGGCTGATCATCGATTTCATCGTGCGCAACGCCAAGCCCGGCAAGAACAGGACCAAGGGACGCGGATGAGCGCGCAGGAACCGGTGCGCAAGTCCGCCTCCGCGGGCGCTGCCGGCGGTTCGCCGAAGTCCTCGCGTCCCGCCTTCGAAATCGGCGAGCACCGGATCCCGGCCGGCACCCGCGCGACCATCGAGCTGCCGGTCGGCGTGCTGGCCAACCACATTCCGGTGAACCTGCCGGTGCATGTCATCCATGGGCGCAAGCCCGGGCCGGTGATCTTCCTCTCCGCCGCCGTGCATGGCGACGAGATCATTGGCGTCGAGATCATCCGTCGCGTGTTGCGCAGCAGCGGCCTCAATCGCATTGCCGGCACCGTGCTGGCGATCCCGATCGTCAACGTGTTCGGTTTCCTCAACCAGTCGCGCTACCTGCCCGACCGGCGCGACCTCAATCGCTGTTTCCCGGGATCGGGCAGGGGATCGCTGGCCGCGCAACTGGCCGACCTGTTCCTCAACGAAGTGGTCAGGCGCTGCGAGTTCGGCATCGACCTGCACAGCGCGGCCGTGCACCGCATGAACCTGCCGCAGATCCGCATCAGCCCTGACAGCTCGCCGCGCGTGATCGAGCTGGCGCGCGCCTTCGCCGCGCCGATCACGCTGGCCTCGAGCGTACGCGACGGCTCGCTGCGCGCCGCGGCGAAATCGCTTGGAGTCGAGACGCTGCTCTACGAAGCCGGCGAGGCCCTGCGCTTCGATGAGCTGCCGGTGCGCGCCGGCGTGCGCGGCATCCTTGCCGTGCTGCAGGCCCTGCACATGCTGCCGGCGCGCGGCCCGGCCGAGAAGCGCCGCAAGCCGCTGGAAGCCTCGGAGAGCCGCTGGGTGCGGGCGCCATGCGGCGGCATCCTGCGCATGTTCAAGACGCTGGGCGCGGCAGTCGAAAAGGGCGAGCGGCTTGGCGTGGTTTCCGATCCGTTCGGCGATGTCGAAATGGACGTACTGGCCAGTGTCGGCGGCCTGATCATCGGCTGCACGATGCTGCCGATCGTCAACAGCGGCGATGCGCTGCTCAACATCGCCCACATGCACGATCCGACCGTGGCCGAGGAACATGTCGAAAACGTCCACGATGCGCTCGAATCCGATCCGCTGCTGGTCGACGACGAGGGATCCTGAGCGAGGACGGCCGCGGTCCGGCCGCGGCGCGAAGGCGGGTCCTTTCACGCCGCAAAATTGCCCCCATCTCGATGGGCCCCGGACCAGCGACCTGGCACGATTTCCACGATGATTGCGCACAAAACCCCATCAGCGGCAGGCAGTGGCAGCACGGCCCGCGGCATCCGTGGCACGTTCCGCTACAGCCGTCGCGCAGTGGAACTGGTCTGGAGCACGAGCCGGCCGCTGACCGTCGCGCTGGCCCTGCTGACCCTGACCGCCGGCCTGCTGCCGGCCGGCATCGCCTGGGTCGGCGCGCAGATCGTCGATGCCGTCGTGTCGACGGCGCAGGCGATGCGCACGACCGGGCAGGCGCCGCTCGCGCCGGTGTTCTGGCTGGTCGCGCTGGAAGCCCTGCTGGTCACCGCGATGGCCGGCGCGCAGCGCGGCATCTCGTTCTGCCAGTCGCTGCTGCGCGCGCAACTGGGCCAGCGCGTCAACGTGATGATCCTCGAAAAGGCGTTGACGCTCGATCTCTCGCATTTCGAGGATTCGGAGTTCTACGACAAGCTCACGCGTGCGCGCCGCGAAGCCTCGAGCCGTCCGCTGTCGCTGGTCAACCGCACCTTTGGCCTGGCCCAGAACCTGATCGCACTGGTCAGCTACGGCGTGCTTCTGGTCAGCTTCTCGCCATGGGCGATGGCGGTGCTGCTGCTTGCCGGCCTGCCGGCCTTCATCGCCGAGACCAAGTTCTCCGGTGATGCCTTCACGCTGTTTCGCTGGCGCTCGCCGGAAACACGCATGCAGCTCTATCTGGAAACCGTGCTCGCACGCGAGGACGGAGCCAAGGAGGTCAAGCTGTTCGGCCTCGGCCCGATGCTGCTCGATCGCTACCGCTCGATCTTCCACAAGCTGTACAAGGCCGACCGCAGCCTGACCCTGCGCCGCGACAGCTGGGGCCTCGGCCTCGGCCTGATCGGCACGCTCACCCTGTACGGCGCCTATGCCTGGATCGCCTTCACCACGGTGATGGGGCGCATCACGCTCGGCCAGATGACGATGTACCTGATGCTGTTTCGCCAGGGCCAGTCGGCGGTGTCGGCGATCCTGTCCTCGATTGGTGGCATGTACGAGGACAACCTGTATCTCTCGACCCTGTACGAATACCTCGAAACGCCGGTGCGCGTGCCCGGGGGAACGGCTGTCGCCGGCACCGATCCCAGCGATGGCATCCGCTTCGAACGGGTCAGTTTCACCTATCCCGGTGCCGAGACGCCGGCGCTGATCGACATCAACCTGCATATCCGTCCCGGCGAATCGCTGGCCCTGGTTGGCCAGAACGGCTCCGGCAAGACCACCCTGATCAAGCTGCTGACGCGGCTCTACGCGCCCGATAGCGGGCGCATCCTGCTCGATGGCCTCGATCTGGTCGAATGGGATGAAACCGCCCTGCGCCGGCGCATCGGCGTGATCTTCCAGGACTTCGCGCGCTACCAGATGCGCGTCGGCGAGAACGTCGGCGCCGGCGACGTCGCCCATTTCGAGGACGAGGCGCGCTGGCGCGACGCCAGCGAAAAGGGCATGGCCAGCGAGTTCATCGAAAAGCTGCCGGCCGGCTACAACACGCAGCTCGGCAAATGGTTCAACGACGGTCGCGAACTCTCCGGCGGGCAGTGGCAGAAGATCGCCCTGGCGCGCGCCTTCATGCGCTCGCAGGCCGACATCCTCGTCCTCGATGAACCGACCGCGGCGATGGATGCGGAGGCCGAGGCGACCATCTTCGAGCACTTCCGCGCGATGTCGAAGAACCGCATCGTCATCCTGATCTCGCACCGTTTCTCCACCGTGCGCATGGCCGACCAGATCATCGTCATCCAGGACGGCCGCATCATCGAGCACGGCAGCCATGCCGAGCTGGTCCAGCAGGCTGGCCACTACGCCCACCTGTTCTCGCTGCAGGCGCGCGGCTACCAGTAGCGGCGAGGACAGCGCCCGCCGCGGAACCCGGCGCGCGTTCCGTTGTCGTAATCCGGCGCTCCGGTGCTGCCGGGCGAACGTCCCAGGCCCCCTGGCGGAGACCGATTCCCATGCGTGTGCTGATGGTCGAGGACGAACCGGTGATCGCCGATTTCGTGGCCAGGGGGCTGCGCGAGGCCGGGCACAACGTCGATGCCGTGGCGAACGGCACCGATGGCCTGCACCGGGCGCTGCACGAGGCCTACGATGTCATCGTGCTTGACCGCATGCTGCCCGGCGTCGACGGCATCGAGGTGGTTCGCCGCATGCGCGCGAACGGCAACCGCACGCCGGTCCTGATGCTGTCCTCGCTGGCCGAGGTGGAACAGCGCGTCGAAGGCCTGCGCAGCGGTGCCGACGACTACCTGGCCAAGCCGTTCGCCTTCGTCGAAGTGCTGGCGCGCCTGGAAGCATTGCTGCGCCGGCAGTCCGGCAACGCCGAGGAAGTGACCCGGTTGCGCGTTGCCGACCTCGAAATGGACCTGCTCAAGCGCAGCGTCAGGCGTGCGGGCCAGCTGCTCGAACTGCAGCCGCGCGAATTCCGCCTGCTCGAATACCTGATGCGCCACGCCGACCAGGTCGTCACCCGCACGATGCTGCTCGAAGCGGTCTGGGACTACCACTTCGACCCGCAGACCAATGTCATCGACGTCCACATCTCGCGCCTTCGCCAGAAGCTCGACCGCGACCGCAGCACGACGCTCCTGCACACCGTGCGCGGCGCCGGCTACCTGCTTGGCAACCGCGGCTAGGCGAGCAGCAGCCCGATGCGCCTTGCCCTGCACTCGAGCATGCATCGCCTCGTCCTCGTCTACGGCCTGGGACTGCTGCTGGCATTCGGCATGGTCGGGGGCGTCAGCCTGTGGGCCTTCGACCACCTGCTCGAGCGCGATATCGAGCAGGCGGTCAGTCTCGAACACCAGGCGCTGATGGAGGACTTCCGCACCGATGGCCGTGGCGGCCTCGCGCAGACGATTACCGAGCGCAGCCAGTCGCCCAACAATCGCGACGCGTTCTACCTGCTGGTTTCAAAGAGTGGCAAGGTGCTCGCCGGACACCGCGACCAGCTCGACTTCAAGTTGCCCCGGCGCGATGGCTGGATCCGCTTTCCCTCGCTGGACACCGCGCAGGGCGACGAAGTGCTCGCCTTCGTGCATGTGCTGCCCGGCGGAGGCTGGCTGGTGACCGGACGCAACACCGGCGAGCAGTTTCGCCTGCGCGAACTGATCACGCGGCTCGGCGCGGTCAGCCTGGTCCTGCTCGCCGTGCTGACCGTCCTCCTCGGCTGGCTGCTGCGGCGCTCGATCGACCGTTCGCTGATGACCACGCTCGATACCGTCGACCGCGTGGCCGCCGGACATCTCGACGAACGCGTGCCGGAGCGCCCGGGCGACGATGGTTTTGCCCGGCTCGGGCGCACGCTCAACCGCATGCTCGGGCGCATCCAGGATCTCGTCGGCGGCATCCAGAGTTCGACCGACGCCATCGCCCATGACCTGCGCACGCCGCTGATGCGGCTCAAGGCACGGCTCGAGGCAGTCGACGTCAGCCATGCCGCGCCTTCGACGCAACGCGACATGGATGCCGCCATCGGCGAGGTCGACCAGCTGGTCGCCACCTTCAACAGCCTGCTGCGCCTGGCGCGGATCGAGGCAACCAACGCCCCGCCGATGGAAACCGTGGAGCTCGACCAGGTGGTCGAGGACGCGGTCGAGCTGTGGCAGGCGCTCGCCGAATCGAAAGGCCAGCACATCAGCACGCGGATCACCCCGGCGCGCATCGCCGGCGACCGCGACCTGCTGTTCCAGATGATCTCGAACCTGCTCGACAACGCCATCAAGTATGCCGGGCCCGGCAGCGACATCGCGGTGGAGCTGGGCGAGGAAACCGATGCAATCGAGCTCCTCATCCGCGACCGCGGTCCCGGCATCGCGCCCGACCAGCGCGAGCGCGTTTTCGACCGCTTCGTGCGGCTCGAGCAGCACCGCGGCACGGCCGGCAGCGGCCTGGGGCTGAGCCTGGTCCGCGCCATCGCCATCCGCCACGGTGCCGACCTGCGGCTGGAGTCCGCGCATCCGGGCCTGCGCGTCCGCGTCGGCTTTCCTGCTGCCGGCAACATTAAGAAAAGTTAATCAGACCGCAAGGTAGGGGAGAGTCGCATTGGCGCACCCTGCGTTCACCGGTCAAGCACCGGGGTCTCGCCAACAGACAACTACCTACGGAAAATCCATGAACGTCCGCACCACCATCGCCGCTCTCGCTTTCTGCCTTGCCAGCTCGGTCACGTTTGCCGCAACGCCGGCTTCGACCGCCGCGAATCCGTCCAGCACTCCCGCACCGATGGGCGCGCAGTCGACAGCCGCGAAGCCAGCCAGTGTCACGCATTGCGCCCGTGGCCATGTGCTGCAGAACGGAAAATGCGTCGCCAAGTCCAAGAACAAGCCGAAGAGCTGACCGATTCACCCCTCACGAGCGGAACGCCGGGCTTGTCCCGGCGTTCTTGTTCTTGCGTCGGCGATCCGGCGCTTGCGCCGCGCAGGTCCGGCAACCAGGTTGGCCCCCGCCGCACGATCGGATGGCAGTCACGGCGCCGCCAGCGGATTGCGTCCGACAGCCTCGCGGACATCAGGGTCCGCCGAGTTCACTGGCCCGGGAACAAGCGCTATTGCCCTGGCGATCCGTATCGGCAATCCCGCCTCCTTCATGTTGCGGCGATGGCGCCAGCACGCAGCGGTTGCGTCCGCCGGATTTCGCCCCATACAGCGCGGCGTCGGCGCGGGCGATCAGCGCGTCCGGCGATTCGCCTTCGGCCAGGGTCGCGATGCCGATGCTCGCGGTAGCCCGAAGCGATGTTCCCGGCACCTCGACGCTGAATGCGGCGATACCTTCGCGGATCCGCTCTGCAGCCACCCGGGCCTGCTCGCTGGATGTACCGGGCAGGATGACGAGGAACTCCTCGCCGCCGTGGCGCACGCCGAGATCCGCGCCACGCAGCTCGTCGTGCAGCACGCCGGCAGTCGCCAACAGCACGCGGTCGCCGGTGGCATGGCCCCAGCGGTCATTGACCTGCTTGAAATGATCGAGGTCGATCATCAGCACCGACAGCGGCAACGACTCGCGGAGCGCGCGCGCGTGATCGGCGGCGAGGCGACGCGCCCCCGAACGACGATTGGCCAAGCCGGTCAGCGGATCGTGGGATGCATCGCTGCGCGCACCCAGCATGTCGACCACCAGCCTCAGCTGCGTCTGGCTGGCCCAGGCAGCGAGGGCGAGGATCAGCGTGAGCAACCAGAGTTCGTTCCACAGCCCGGTGTCAATCGCGCGGGAAGCGAACAGCACCGGTGCGAGTAGCAGGGCGGGCGCGGCCAGCGCTGCGCGAAACAGGCTCCCCCAGGGCAACGGCAGGATCGCCAGCTGTGCGGCGAGGACGAACGGGAACAGCCCGTAACCGAGTCGCAGCAGGTTGGACTTGGCCGGATCCAGACACAGTTGCATGGCGGCATAGGTCGCGGCCTGCAGCCAGAACAGCAGCAGCGACGCC
>DAIMYT010000004.1:15235-18405 GCA_036734345.1 Dokdonella sp.
CAGTTGCATGGCGGCATAGGTCGCGGCCTGCAGCCAGAACAGCAGCAGCGACGCCATGCCCGGCGACAGCCGCATGGGCTCGCGTACCAGCAGCAGGAGCGCGCCGGCGAGCAGCAGCCGCAACAGCGCCATGCGCGGGATTTCCGTCGCGCCGAGGCCCATTGCATCGATCGGGATCCACGCGATCGTCAGCACGGCGATGACGGTCGCCAGCGCGCGGACGCGGGCGCGCACCAGTGCCGCGTGGCGCGCCGCGAATGCGCCACGAATGGGGCCGCCGCGCGCTATCGATGCACGTATGGCAGCAGACATGTCCTGCAATGCTTGCATGCTCTTTCGCAACGGTCGGAAACGGAAACCTCGGCGTGGCAACCACGACCCCGGCCAGCGCAGTCTAACCTGCCGCGCTGCCGGGGCCCGGCCAACCCTCGCCAGCGCGCGCCGCAATGCCGTATCGTTGGCGCACCCGCCTGCGTGGCGATTCAGGGCGCACGCGGTCTTCGACCTGGCAGGGCTCAGCATGGCCGCACCGCGCAAGCGCGTATCCCGCCGCACTCCCCGGCCCGCATCGGCGGATCCGGCCAAGCCGATCAACCTCGCCCTGCAGGGCGGTGGCTCGCATGGCGCGTTCACGTGGGGTGTGCTCGATCGCCTGCTCGAGGATGGCCGGGTGCGCTTCGATGGCATCTGCGGGACCAGCGCCGGCGCGATGAATGCCGTGCTCGTCGCCCATGGACTGATGCACGGCGGCCACGATGGCGCGCGCGCCAGCCTCGCCAACTTCTGGGAGCGTGTCGGCAAGCTCGGCGCGATGCTCAACCCGGCCGCCGCGCTGGCCGCGCGCAATCCGCTCACCCATGGCGGCAAGGATCCGTTGCTGGCTGCCCAGCAGTGGGCCATGGAGTCGTTCACACGCACGTTTTCGCCCTACCAGTTCAATCCACTGAACGTGAATCCGCTGCGCGACCTGCTCGCGGACTGCGTCGACTTCGAGGCCCTGCATCATTGCGGCGAGGTCAAGCTGTTCCTGTGTGCGACCAACGTGCGCAGCGGCAAGGTGCGCATCTTCGACAACGCGTCGATGTCGGTCGACGCAGTGATGGCCTCGGCCTGCCTGCCGCACCTGTTCCAGGCCGTCGAGATCGACGGCGAGCACTATTGGGATGGCGGTTACATGGGCAACCCGGTGCTCTATCCGCTGTTCTACCAGACCGACACCCGCGACGTCGTCGTCGTCATGGTCAACCAGATGCATCGCGACGAGGTGCCGGCGACCTCCGCCGCCATCGAGGACCGGGTCAGCGAGATCAGCTTCAATTCCTCGCTGATGCGCGAAATGCGCGCGGTCGAATTCGTCAGCCGCCAGCTCAGCGAGGGCTGGCTCAAGCCGGAATATGCCAAGCGCATGCGCCACGTTCTCGTGCACCTGATTCGCGCCGATGCCTTCATGGGAACCCTCTCAGCGGCGACCAAGATCAGCACCGACATGCGTTTCCTGCGTGGCCTGTGCGACCGCGGCCGGGCTTCGGCCGGACAGTGGCTGGACAAGCACCACGACGATCTCGGCCGGCGCAGCAGCGTCGACCTGCGCAAGGAATTCCTCGACTGAGCCACGCTGGCGGAGCGCGCAATCGCTCCCTTGTCGGTGGTCTCCCCGGATGAGCGTGCGTGGCCCGGCTCCGGCCAGGCCGGGTTCCCGGCTGCCGTTCGGTTTCGACCCCCTGCGGCATTCATGAGGATGAGGGCCAACCGCAATGCGCCCGGAGCAAATGCCGTGGTCACCAATGTCTTCGAACGCCACCCTGACCGAACCCGCTCATACCCGTCGTCCCGACCGCTTCCGCGCTGCCTGCTGGTGACGGCGTTCGGAGCAATGTCCATCGCACATGCCGGCTCGGCACCGACGATTTCGGCATCGCTCATTGCTGGCGGTGGGGGTTTCAGCCAATCCCCCGGCGCATGCCTCAAGCTCGATTCCAGCATCGGCCAGGCCATCGCCGGAACTTCTTCAGGTTCGAATCTGGAACTGCGCAGTGGTTACTGGCCGGGGCAGGCCGGCAGCCCGCGCGACTCCGTCTTCAACAACAGTTTTGAGGAGTGCCTGTGATGAATGTGCCGAAGCCGGAAAGCCAGGGTCGTCCCGGGATCAATCGACCCACGATCGCGACAGCTCTGGTTCTGGTGACCCTGTTCGTCGCCGACATTCAGGCGGCGCCGCAATTGCCCGATTTCACCTACCAGGGCTATCTGCGCCAGAACGGCGCACCGGCCAATGGTGCCTACAACTTCACCTATGCCCTGTTCGATGCGGCGAGCGGTGGTTCACAGGTTGGTGCGACGGTATCCGCGCCGTCGTTTCCGGTGGTGGATGGCGTGTTCACCGAATCGCTGGCGTTTCCGGGAGCCTTCAACGGAACCCAGTTGTGGCTCGAAGTCACCGTCAACGGAGCACCGATGCTGCCGCGCCAGGCGGTATCCACGACACCGGTCGCGCAGTTCACGTTGTCCGGCACGACCAGTGGCCCGGCCGGGGGCGACCTCAGTGGCAGCTATCCCAACCCGTCGATTGCGTCGTTTGCCGTGACCAACTCGAAGATTGCCAGCGCCGCGGTCACCAGCAGCAAGATCGGCACGTCGGCCGTGACGACGAATGCGATCGCCACGGGAGCAGTCACCGCCAATGAACTGGCATCGAATGCCGTGACCACCGTGAAGATCGCCAATGACGCTGTGACCCTGGCCAAGATGGCCGGCGCGCGCACGACCGGAAACATCTCCATTACCCTGAATGGCGGTCAGTGTTTTGACACCAATGTGGTCGTGGGCGGGGCGCAAGTCGGCGACATGGCCGTATTCAACATGCAGGCCAGCGCTGTGGTCGGCGCGAATATCCTGATCTGGCCGATCAAGGTATCCACGGCCGGCAACGTCTTCACCCGCTTCTGCAACGTCGGAAATACCACGCAATCGATCAATACACAGGGCGTGCTCATCCAGACATTCCGCTAGCAGCTCGACACAAAGGGGAGCGGTGGGGCGGGAGGCGCGCCGCGGAATCAGAGGGCCTTCGTCATGAACACGCTGTACGGGTCCTCGACATAGTCCGCGAACGGTCCGCAATAGTCGAAGCCGAACCGCTCATAGAGTGCGCGCGCCGGTTCGAATGCGGC
>DAIMYT010000004.1:18415-22669 GCA_036734345.1 Dokdonella sp.
CGGCCATCGATCCGGTTTCCAGGCTGAGCCGGGCGTAGCCGCGACGCCGCGCCTCGGCGAGGATGTGCTGCAGCATCGCGGCTGCGACGCCCTTGCGCCGATGCAGTGATGCGGAGCGCATGGACTTGATCTCCGCGTGGCCCGCATCGAGGTGCCTGAGTGCACCGCAGCCGAGCAGCTGGTCACCGTCCCAGACCGTCCAGAAGCTGATCTCCGGTCCACGCAAGGCCTCGACATCGAGCGCATGGATGCTTTCCGGCGGCGAGTGCAGGGCCATGTTGCGCAGGTGTTCGCCGAGCAGCTTGCGTATCTCGGGGCCGCTGAGGTCGTCGTTCCGGATCTGCATGGATCGGGTGGTTTCGCATGGAGTCGAATCTGGCGGGAGATCCGTGCCGTCATCGGGTGGATAATCGTGCCCGTATCGTTGCCTTGCCGCGTGCGGATCGAGCCCATGCCTATTCTGCTGCAAATCCTTTGGCCCGGCACGCTGTCGCCAGGCGGCCATCTCCGGCCATGCTGACCCTGCGCAGTGCCAGCCTGACCGTGCTGGCGATGCTCGCCTTCGCCGGCAACTCGCTGCTGTGCCGGGCGGCACTCACGGACACCGCGATCGATCCGGCCAGTTTCACGACCATCCGCCTCGTTTCCGGCGCGCTGGTGCTGTGGCTGATCGTCAACGCGCGGCGCGGCAGTCATGCCGGACGTGGCAGCTGGCCATCGGCCATGGCCTTGTTCGTCTATGCGGCGGGATTCTCGTTTGCCTACGTCAGCCTGACGGCGGCCACCGGGGCGCTGCTGCTGTTTGGCGCCGTGCAGGCGACGATGATCGGCCACGGCTTGTGGGCCGGTGAACGCCTGGGCCGCATGCAGATCGTCGGGCTGGCGCTGGCCCTTGCCGGGCTGGTCGCACTCCTGTTGCCGGGTCTCAGCGCGCCACCGCTGGCCGGCTCGATCCTTATGATCGGCGCCGGCATCGCCTGGGGCGTCTATTCGTTGCGTGGCAAGGGCGCCGGCGATCCGATCCGGGTCACCGCGGGCAATTTCCTGCGCGCCGCACCGATCGCCCTGCTCGTGACCGTCTTCACGCTGCGCGACGCATCGCCCGATGCCGCCGGTGTCGCGTACGCGATCGCTTCCGG
Source organism: Dokdonella sp. (assembly GCA_036734345.1). Classification (GTDB taxonomy): domain Bacteria; phylum Pseudomonadota; class Gammaproteobacteria; order Xanthomonadales; family Rhodanobacteraceae; genus Dokdonella. The sequence continues at coordinate 19,555 of DAIMYT010000004.1, forward strand.
CGCGATCGCCTCCGGTGTCGGCTATGCGGTCTGGTACAGAGCGCTGCCGGCACTCAAGGCAACCCAGGCGGCGACCGTGCAGCTCGGCGTGCCGGTGATCGCCGCATCGGGCGGTGTCGTCCTGCTTGGGGAAACAATCACGCTTGGATTTCTAGCTGCCTCGTTGGCTATACTGGCCGGCATCCTCATGGTGATTCTGGAAAAGCGCACAAAGTCCAGGATCCGCTGAAGCGGAGCAATCGATGGGCACGAGCGTGTGGGGCAAGGCCTACATCCTGTTCCTCGCCCTGGCAGCGGGATTTGTCTGGATATCGAGCCGGGCATTGCCGGATGTCGTGGCGTCCCACTTTGGCGGCTCGGGCTTGGCCAACGGCTACATGTCGCACGAAGGCTATGTCGCTTTCATGCTCGCGCTGCTCGTCGGTCTCGCTGTCTTCGTGGTGCTGCTGCCGAACTGGCTGATTGCCGTGCCCGGCGCGCGCATCAACCTGCCGAATCGCGATTACTGGCTGGCCCCTGAGCGGCGCGCCGCGACGGTGGCGACGTTGCGCGGCTTCATGTTGCGCATCGGCACGCTGCTCACCGCCATCCTGGTTTACGCGCACTGGCTGGTCGTCGAGGCGAATGCGCTGACGCCACCGCGCCTGGACAACACCTGGTTCCTGGCAGGCCTGGCCGTGTTCGTGCTGGCGACCCTGGCCTCCGTGGCCGGCCTCATCGTGCGTTTCGCCCGCGTGCCCTCGAAGCGTTCGCCATAGGCGGGCACGGCTTCCCGGGCCGTGCTCTGGATCGCGGTTTCCAGTGGCGGCCGAGCTGATAAGATGCCCGACTGACTTGGGGCGGAATCCATTCGATGCGTGCTTTGCTGATCACTGCAGTACTTGCCGTGGGCGCAACCGTGCCGGCGCTGGCCGAAGACTGGGCAATTGACGCGGACTGGCAGACGCCGGCCGACCTCGCGCGCATCGCGCCGCATTTTCAGCACATGAAGGTCGATCGCAAGCGGCATACCGTGGGCCTGATCGCCGATGACGCGGATCTTGCCGTGCTGGCCGATCTTGGCGTCGACTACAAGGTCGACGTCGCTGCCACCGCGAACCTGCGCACGTTCTACGCCGAGGCCTTCAACCCGAATCGCAGCATCCCCGGCTACGCCTGCTATCGCACGGTCGAGGAAACCTACGCCACGATGGACCAGCTCGCGGCCGCGCATCCAGCCCTGGCCCAGGTCATCGACATCGGCCCGACCTGGCAACGCACGCAGAATGCCTCGACCGGATACCAGATGCGCGTGCTGCGCATCGGCAATACGGCCACCGATGCGACCATTCCGGACAAGCCGAACATGGTCGTGTTCAGTTCGATCCACGCGCGCGAATACGCGCCGGCCGAGGTCAACACGCATTTCGCCGAGTGGCTGCTCGACAACTACGGCAGCGACCCCGAGGCGACCTGGCTGGTCGATCACCAGAATTTCCACCTGATCCTGCAAGCCAATCCCGATGGCCGCAAGAAGGCCGAGACCGGCCTGTCCTGGCGCAAGAACACGAACACGGTCGCCGCCAGCTGCGGCAACAGTTCCGGCGTGGACCTCAATCGCAACTTCCCGTTCCACTGGGGCATCGTGCCGAACACCGGCGGCTCCAGCGGCTCGACCTGCGACGCGACCTACCGCGGCCCGATCGCGCGCGCGGAACCGGAAACGACCAACCTGGTCGCCTACGTGGCCGGTACCTGCGGCGATGACGGCGTCTGCGTCGGCGGCGTGCTGCCCGACCTGCGCGCCGGGCCGCTGCATCCGGCCAACGTGGGTGGTGATGGCGGCGCCGCGGCACCGGCCAGCTATCCCGGCATGTTTCTCGACATGCACAGCTACGCATCGCTGGTGCTCTGGTCGTGGGGTGATACGTCGGCTGCCGCGCCGAATGGCACCGCACTGCAGACCTTCGGCCGGCGCATGGCCTGGTTCAATCAGTACTCGCCGGAGCAGTCCGACACGCTGTACCCGACCGACGGCGCCACCGACGACAACTTCTACGGATCGCTCGGCGTGCCGGCTTATACCTTCGAGCTCGACCAGTCGTTTTTCGAACCGTGCACGCCGCTGCTGGACAAGACGATTCCCGACAACCTGATGGCGCTGCGCTATGCCGCGCGTAGCCTGCATGCGCCGTACCGGCTGCCCGGCGGGCCCGATGTCACCAGCCTGACGGCAAGCCCGGACCTGGTCGCGGCAGGCACGCCAGTCACGCTCAATGCGCGCCTCGACGACAGCCGTTTCAGGCAGACCAATGGCACCGAACCGGTGCAGAACGTCGTCTCGGCATCCGCGTATCTCGATGGCCTGCCGTGGGAAGGTGCACTGCCTGTCGCCGCCCTGTCGGCCGATGATGGCGCGTTCAACAGTTCCGCCGAGAACGCCAGCGCCAGCATTTCGACTACGGGCCTGGGAAGCGGCAAGCACCTGCTGTTCGTGCAGGGTACCGACGCCTCGGCCCAGGCCGGCAGTCCGAATGCCGTTTTCGTCGAAATTGCCCAGCCGAACGAGATCGCGACGCTGACCGGCACGATCACCGCGATCGACACGGGCACGCCGCTGGCGACCACGCTGCGCGTGACCAACCCCGGCACCGGTGAAAGTCGCGCCGCAAGCAGCAGCGCCGTCGACGGCGGCTACCTGCGCACGATGCACGGCGGCACCGTGGACATCCATGTCGATGCGCCCGCGGGATACCTTTCCGAAGACGTCACCGGCGTCAACCTCGTCGGCGGTGCCGCACAGACGCGCGATGTCGCGCTGTACCGTTCCTGCACCCTGTTCGCCGACGACGTCGAATCCGGCGCGAACGGCTGGACCGCGCAAACGCCATGGGTGCGCAGCACGACGTCCGGAAATTCGACCACCGTCTGGGTCACGCCGAACTACGGCAACAACCTCAGCGCCAGCCTGTCACGCTCGTTCAACCTGAGCGGCTACTCCGAAAGCACGCTCAGCTTCGATGATCGCTGCGCCACCGAGGCCGGCTACGACTACGGCTACGTCGAGGTATCGGTCAACGGCGGTGGCAACTGGACATCGCTGTACAGCTGCAATGGCCGCAGCACCTGGCAGAAC
>DAIMYT010000004.1:22679-29458 GCA_036734345.1 Dokdonella sp.
CCCGGGGGCGGTCAACCGCGACGCCTAGGGCGGGTGTTGGAAAAAGGGGGGTGAGATGGGCAAGGAGCTCCAGCACCCCGTGGGCGGGGACCCTTGCAAGACCATCCGCCTGGTCCTGCCCGCCAGCACCGACAACCTCGCCGACCTGCGCATCCGCTTCCGCCTGAGCACCGACGTCAACACCAACGCCGCCGGCTGGGCCATCGACAACTTCGTGCTCGAATCGGGCGGTGCGCAATGCCGCGCCGATCAGCTCGACCGGATCTTCAAGAACGGATTTGATCAGTAGTCTTGCGACATGCCGGCGGGTGTCGCTGGCTGGCGCAAGCCAGCGACCTTGCCTCCGGGAAATCGCACGCGTGCTGGCGGTTCGCTTTTTCCCGCGCGGTGTCGGAACCGGGCTTTCGCCTGACGCCGGGACACCGAAGTCGTGCCACGGATCTTTCCGGAATCTGCTTCAGTCCGCTCCGTTGAAGAACAGCTGATCGACTCTCAGCAGGGTCACGATGTTTTCGCGCGGTTTGCCGACGATCAATGTGTCGTTCAACGGGTCGTAGGCGTACTTTAGCGACTGGCCAGCATCAGCGACATTTCCCGTTACGCTGTTGGTCTGATCGATGGTGCCGGTCTGCGGACCATAGCCTCGGAGCAACGTAATCGCTCCCGCTCCCGTGACAGCGCCATTCGTCCATGTCGGCGTCGTGGAAACGTAGTTGCCGTTGGGAAGGGCAAAGATGCGCGGACCGCCTACCCAAGGCTCGGTGAATATTCCCACGAAGGAATTGTCGGCTGAAACGGTCCCGACCAGACCTTTCCTACCGTCTACCCAGGTCAGCGCGCCGAAAAGGCCATCGCCTTGCCAATTGTTGCTGTAGACGACGTAGTTGCCATTGGACAGGGCGAGCGAGGGAAAGCCACCTCCCACATGATCGTTGGCCACCGAGCCGGTCAACGAATTTGAAGCCGAAACCGTACCCGTGCAGCCATTGGCATTCCCGCAATACAGGGACGCGCCGATATCGGTGATGCCATCAAGATCTAACCACTCGCTGTTGACGACATAGTTTCCATTGTTCAGGGCCGTGATGCCGGAAGAACCCAGGAGGTCCTGCGCAGAATTGCCGACCAGGGAATTGCTTGCCGAGAGAATTCCGGTGCAGCCGGAGGATCCATCGCACCAAGTGACCGCACCCGACTGCAAGGCACCGCCGACGGCGCTATTCACGCTCTGGACAACATAGTTCCCGTTCGAGAGCGCAGTAGCGGGAGCCAGCCCACCGACCCGCTCGTTTTCCGCGTTTCCAACCATCGAGTTGGCCTCGGAAACCGTGCCCGCGCAACCTCCCTCGCGAGGACACCACGTCGAGGCACCGGCGTCCGCAATTGCTCCGTTGTCCCAGGTTGGAATATTGACGACATAGTTTCCGCCCACGAGCGGCGTAACGCTCGCTCCCTGAAGGTCGCCTACCGCCGTCCCGACAAGGGAATTTTGAGCCGATACCGGGCCAACCCGGCCTGACACTCCATCAACCCAGGTCGCGGCGCCGGAATTCGCCAATCCGCCGTTTCGCCAGAAAAGGCTGACGACGACGAAATTGCCGTTGTCGAGTGGAACGATCCCGGGATAGCGACGCTCCAGACTGGCGTCTCCCCCGTAACCTACCCAATCATTGGTGGCGGAACCCACCAGAGAATTCTGCGCAGAGACGCTTTGACCGCTACAGCCCGAATCCGGGTTGCAGAGCGTAATAGCGCCCTTGAAATCCTGCCAATAGGGACTCGCAACGACGTAGTTGCCATTCGTCAGCGCCACAATCGCCCAACCCACATCATCGGATTGAGACGTTCCGACGAGCGAGTTCTCTTGGCGCACGGTTCCCGTGCAAGCCCCCAGCCCGCTGCAGTGAGTTGCCGCGCCGGCGTAGGTCACATCGCCGTTGTTCCAGGCCCAACTTGAAACCACGTATCCGCCATCTGCCAGAGGCACGACTCCGCCGGTGCAGACGCGATCATAGGCTTGGGTGCCGGTCAGCGAGTTGCTTGCGGATACATCACCGTTCAGGCCTGTCGTTCCGTTCACCCATGTCGCAGCACCCACCTGGGGGGCGTAGCCCGGGCTCCCAAAGGGAGGGCTCCATTCCGGAGAACAGACGACGAAATTGCCATCGGCGAGGACGGTAATTCCCGACTCGGGCGGCCATTCGCCATCCAATGCGTTGCCCAGAGCGCTGATCAGTACGCCTTCGGTGTCGAGCAGATAAACCGAGCGATTGGAAGGATCCGTTGCGACGAAATTGCCATTCGGCAATGCGCGAACCGAGGCGCCGAATGCGGTGCCAGGTCCCGGATTGTGGATATCAATCTGGGCGGCCTGGATCATTGGCGTCCAGAACGCGAGCAACCCAGCGACAATCAGCGGCACCCTCGGGCAATGCCGAAGTCCTTCGAACCGTTCAAGTCTTGCTCGTTGGCGCATCATCATGTTTCTGCCCTCCTTAGCCATCCGTTTTTTCAATCTGGTCGATGCGGGGAACTGCGACGCATTCTGGAATACCGGACGATGCGAGCCGCAAGAGCTCCGACCCGTCGCTGATGGGCGCTCATTGATGCGGTACCTGACTTGCGCGAATTGTATCTCAAGTCGCCGCGTGCGGGCCCCTCGCAGCCACTGGATGGTATCGACATGCTTTCAGCAAGCCCCGAGCATTTCGCTCCTCCGCAAGCACGAGCCTCGATCATTCGCACGGTTTCAGTCTCATGCGGCCCACCCGTGTGCATGCTGGACCGGGTGCTCGCGTGCTGTCCTAATCTCGGCACTCGGGCCGAGCGATAGCTACGCCAGGCAGGAACAATTGCCGAATTGGAACTGTCGAGTGTGGGCCGTCGCACTTCCGCCAAGCCGACACCCGCGCCCGGACGGGCTCGAGATGCCTAGGGCGCTTGTGAATCCTGGGCGAGTTCCCTCCAGTCAGCCAGAGTCTGTTCGACCAGCTCGGCCAGTTTCGTGTAGCCGAACTGCGCACCCGCTGATGGCGCCGCATCGGCGCCATCGACGCTTTGCTGGAGTTGGCCGAGGGCGCGGTCGAGATAGGTCAGGGTGCGCGTGGACTTGGGCGGGAAGGCCCAGGCGTTGATCGGATTGTGTGCGGGGGTGTTGCCGGTGACGGCATTGAGGCGCGCCTCAAGGGCATCGAGTTTCCGCTTCTCCGACGCGCTGGTCGCGGATTTGCGCTTTTCATCGAGCGTGGAGCGCAGCGCATCGGCAGCATGTTTTGCCTCGTTGATGCGGACCTGCAGCGCTTCGACCTTGCGCGCCAGCGCGAACGCATCGGCATAGGCAGTGGCGGGCAAATCCCCGCGCGGATCGGGCGCGACGGTCAGCATTTGGGTGTGGCTCTGTCCATCGACGGTCAGCTCGACCGTGTACTCGCCGGGCGGCGCCCATACCCCGTCGGCATACGGATCGGCGGCATCGGTTGCCGAGGAGTAGTGCAGCGACCAGACGAAGCGGTGCATGCCCGGGGTCGTCACCAGCGGTGTCGGCTGTTCGATCCACTCGGGGGCATTGCCGATTTTCGCAAGATCGATCTTCGCGGGCACCTGCTCGCTGGACCACTGCCGCACGAGCTGGCCATTGGCGTCCTTGATGGATAGTTTCACGGCGCCCTTGCTGGCTTCGGCCAGCAGATAATCGATGTGCGCGCCACTGACCGGATTGGCCGCCATCGGCTCATCCTTCGGAAACGGCGTGCCGGTGAATTCCGCAGTGCGATGGCGAATCGCCGTGGCCGGTGCGAACAGGCGCGTGGTCGCCGGCTTCGCGGGATCGAGCTGGCGCAGCGCGCTGATGTTGTCCAGGATCCAGATGCCGCGGCCGTGCGTGCCGATGACGAGATCGTCGCCGTGCACATCGATGTCGCGCACCGAGGTGCGCGGCAGGTTGTGCTGGATCCCCTGCCAGTGCGCACCGTCGTCGAACGAGACATACATGCCCAGTTCGGTGGCCGCGTAGAGCAGCCCTTTGCGCTTCGGATCCTCGCGCACGGCGTTGACGAAATCGCCGTCGCGGATGCCGGCCGCGGTCAACTGCCAGCTCTGGCCGGCATCGCGGGTGCGATAGATGTAAGGCTTGCGGTCGTCGAGGCGATGGCGGTCAATGGCGGCATAGGCGACATCGGCATCGAAATGCGAGGGTTCGATGATGCCGACCTTGGACCAGGCGGACAGCGCCTTCGGCGTGACGTTGTTCCACTTCGCCCCGCCATCGTCGGTGCGCCAGATCAGGCCGTCGTCGGTGCCGGCCCAGATACGGTTGTCCCGGAGCGGCGAGGAAGCGATCGCGTAGACCACGCCGCGACGCGGGCCGATGCCGAGGTGATTGGCCGCGGTGACCTTGTCGAGGTTGCCCGGGACGCCGGGGTTCTCGCGACTCAGGTCCGGACTGATCGCCTGCCAGGTTTCGCCGCCATCGCTGGTGCGCCAGATCTTCTGGTTGCCGTAATAAAGCTTGCCCGGATCGCGCCGGTCGAAAGCGAGCGGCAGGGTCCAGGTGTTGCGATAGAGATCTGGCTCGGCCAGGGTCGGATCGACCGAGCGGGTCTGTTCGGTACGCAGGTCGAGCTTGTCGACGCGGCCGCCGTAGACGATGTCCGGATCACGCGGATCGGGCGCGATCATGCCCGATTCGCCGCCGGCGGTGACCTCGCGGAAGTTCTCCATGGTGATGCCGTTGCGCGCGTTGCTGCGGTTGGGCAGGGCGATCGCGCCGGAATCCTGCTGCGCGCCATAGACGTAGTACGGAAAGCGGTTGTCGGTGGCGATGTGATAGAGCTGCGCGGTCGGCTGGTTGTGCCAGCTTGACCAGGTCGCCCCGCCGTTGAGGGTGACGATCGCGCCCTGGTCCACGCCGAGGATCTGGCGTTGCGGATCGGCGGGATCGATCCACATCTCGTGGAAATCGTCGCCGGTGTTGTCGCCCTTGAGCGGAATGAAGGTGCTGCCGCCGTCGTCCGACCGCAGCACGATCGTGTTGAGCGCATAGACGCGGTCGGCATTCTTCGGGTCGACCGCGATGCGGCCGAAGTACCAGCCGCGCGCCCAGATGCGGTTGTCGTCGCTCGTGCGGCGCCAGTTCGCGCCGGCATCGTCGGAGCGGTACAGGCCGCCGGCTTCGCCGTCGACGATGGCGTAGACCCGCTGCGCATCGCTCGGCGCGACGGCGACGCCGATGCGTCCGACCTTCGATTCGGGAAAGCCATTGCCGCGGATCGGCATCCAGCTGTCGCCGCCGTCGGTCGACTTGTACAGGCCGGAACCCGGACCGCTGGCCGGCGGATAGATGTTCCACGGCGTGCGCCGCGCCTGCCACATGGCCGCGTAGATGACCTTCGCGTTGCCCGGCTCGAAGGCGAGGTCGATTGCGCCGGTCGCATCGTCATTGCCGAGGATCTTCTTCCAGTGCGCGCCGCCATCGCTCGTGCGGAACACGCCGCGTTCGGCGTTCGGCCCGTAGGGATGGCCGAGGGCGGCGACAAAGGCGCGATTGGCGTCGTCGGGATCGACCAGGATGCGCCCGATCTGCTGGGAGTCGGCGAGACCGGAATGCTGCCAGCTCCTGCCGGCGTCGCGTGACACGTAGAGGCCATCGCCCTGGGAGATGTCCGAGCGCATGTCGGCCTCGCCGGTGCCGACGTAGAGGACCTTCGGATCCGACGGCGCGACCGCGATGGCGCCGACCGAACCGACCGGCTGGCCATCGAAGATCGGCTGCCAGGTGCGTCCGGCATCGCCGGTTTCCCAGACGCCGCCGTTGACCGCTCCAAAATAGAAGTGCTGCGGCTGGCCCGGCACGCCGCTGACCGCCAGCACGCGCCCGCCGCGGAACGGTCCGATCAGGCGCCAGTCGAGCTCCTGGTAGGCGGAAGGATCGACCTGAGCCGTGGCCAGGCCAGTCGCGCCGATCAGGGCAGCGAGAACGACAACGCGCAGGTGCATCGCAAATCCTCAAGGGCAGGGATGCCGGCGATTGTAGCCGTTCGACTGCAGGCATCGAGGGCGATCCATCGTGGCAGCGCAAACATTGACGGATACGGTGGCCATCGATACGTCTGGCACTGGTAATCGCGACGCCTGCGCGTCGTTGCAGCCGCGGTCGTGGCCGGCTGCGGCCACCAGGCTCAGGGGACGCGTGCGTCGAACGGAAGGCTTGCGACTGTTTTCGCTGTACGAGGTGTCCGCCGTGCGGCAGGCAAGTGCACCGGCTCACGCCGGGCCTGATCGATATGTCCGGCGTGCGCGCAAAAAAAATTGAACAGTGCGGGGCGCTTCTTGCGCGCGTTCCACCTGCCCTGATCCACGAATCGACCCGCGAAGTGCGCTGAAAGCCAGCGCGCTTGCCCGGATCAGGCGCTGATCACGCTGCGCTGCTGCGAACGGAAACGCTGCAGGGATTCCTCCAGGGCTTCGCTGCGGTCGCGCATCAACTTCAGTTTCGTGCGCGCGGCGATCACCCTCACCCTGAATTCCTCGCTCTGTTTCCATTCGTCGCAAGCCTGGTGCAGGCTCGTCGGTCGATTGACGAGGGTGTTCGACTTGCCTCGGCCGAGCTGGCGCAGGGCGGTGCTGAATTCCTGGGCGTCGAACCTGGCTGGCATGGGTGGATCCTCGGCAATACGGGCGACTTGTGGCGTCGCCCGGGAAAATCGGTTCTGTGCGTGCAATCCGTGGGCCGTGCTGGCGACGCGGGCTTCATGCAGGCGGGCGCACTGCCAATGTGCCGA